>NZ_CP117025.1:2177500-2405000 GCF_028551275.1 Sphingomonas hankookensis | reverse complement strand
TCTTATCGGATTGATCCGGCTTCGAAGCTGTCCCGGGAAATAGCCCCACCGTATAGACCGTACCCGAAACCGACACAGGTGGTCAGGTAGAGTATACCAAGGCGCTTGAGAGAAGTGTCCTGAAGGAACTCGGCAAATTGCCTCCGTACCTTCGGAAGAAGGAGGCCCTGATTAAGCGCAAGCTCTATCAGGGGGCACAGGCCAGGGGGTAGCGACTGTTTAGCAAAAACACAGGGCTCTGCTAAGTCGGCTTCAAGACGACGTATAGGGCCTGACGCCTGCCCGGTGCCTGAAGGTTAAGTGGAGGGGTGCAAGCTCTGAAATGAAGCCCAGGTAAACGGCGGCCGTAACTATAACGGTCCTAAGGTAGCGAAATTCCTTGTCGGGTAAGTTCCGACCTGCACGAATGGCGTAACGACTTCCCCACTGTCTCCAGGACATGCTCAGCGAAATTGAATTCTCCGTGAAGATGCGGAGTACCCGCGGTTAGACGGAAAGACCCCGTGCACCTTTACTGCAGCTTCAGAGTGGCATTAGGAAAGAACTGTGTAGCATAGGTGGGAGGCTTTGAAGCATTGGCGCCAGCCGGTGTGGAGCCATAGGTGAAATACCACCCTGTTGTTTTCTGATGTCTAACCTGCAACCATGAAACTGGTTGAGGGACCCTCTGTGGCGGGTAGTTTGACTGGGGCGGTCGCCTCCTAAAGAGTAACGGAGGCGCGCGAAGGTTGGCTCAGGACGGTTGGAAACCGTCTGTTAGAGTGCAATGGCATAAGCCAGCCTGACTGCGAGACTGACAAGTCGAGCAGAGACGAAAGTCGGTCATAGTGATCCGGTGGTCCCTCGTGGAAGGGCCATCGCTCAACGGATAAAAGGTACGCCGGGGATAACAGGCTGATAACCCCCAAGAGCTCATATCGACGGGGTTGTTTGGCACCTCGATGTCGGCTCATCACATCCTGGGGCTGGAGCAGGTCCCAAGGGTTTGGCTGTTCGCCAATTAAAGTGGTACGTGAGCTGGGTTCAGAACGTCGCGAGACAGTTTGGTCCCTATCTGCCGTGGGCGTCGAAATTTGAGAGGAGTTGCCCCTAGTACGAGAGGACCGGGGTGAACATGCCTCTGGTGTACCTGTCGTCGTGCCAACGGCGCAGCAGGGTAGCTATGCATGGACGGGATAACCGCTGAAAGCATCTAAGCGGGAAGCCTCCCTCAAGATAAGATTTCTTAGGACGGTCGGAGACCACGACCTCGATAGATCGGATGTGGAAGCGCAGTAATGCGTGAAGCTAACCGATACTAATTGTCCTATTCGCGCTTGAAACAGGTTTCCATAAAAGTACTACTTTTATGGATGCCAGAGAGTTCACACCCCCAACGTCAGCACTGGCTGACACACGTGGTTGAAACCCTCAGCCCTTGAAACACCGATTTGAAAAACATGTGCACCCGCTTCATTGCCTGGTGGCTATAGCGTTTGTGAACCACCCGATCCCATCCCGAACTCGGCCGTGAAACCAAACCGCGCCAATGGTACTACTGCCTAAGCAGTGGAAGAGTAGGTCGTCGCCAGGCATTGAAGCCGGTGCACATATCCATTCACACTCGTCATAACACCCCTTCCGCCCAACAGGGCGACCATGGTGGCGCGGGGTGGAGCAGCCCGGTAGCTCGTCAGGCTCATAACCTGAAGGTCACAGGTTCAAATCCTGTCCCCGCAACCAAACTATACAACACACGGCCCGCCTGTCGCAGACACGCGGGCCGCTCGCGTTTCAACGACACACAGCCCGCTGGCCGAAAAACCAGCGGGCTGTTCGCGTTTGGAGCATCACGACAGATTGATCGCTCCACATCCCTTCGGGGCGGTCGCGATGCACGCATGCGCCCCTTCGTCGTGACGCCGACGGAACGTCTGCGTTCGTTGACGGCTGTGCGTCTCATTGCGTAGGATATCGGACCTAGCCCGAAGGGGGCGAGGGTAATACCGGGCAAACTGGTCAGGACCGCCGCACTCTCTTGCAAGCCGTGCTGGTCAGTCGAAACGTAAGGTGACGCGCAAGCCGGGGGCGTTGTCGCCGACCATAATCGACAGGCCGAGGCGCTGGGCGGCCGAGCGGACGATGGCGAAGCCCAAACCGCTGCCTTCGCTGCCCTGGCTGCTCGACAGCCGGGTGAAGCGGTGGCCCAGCCGGTGCAGGTCGGCCGGCGGCAATCCCGGGCCGTTGTCGGAGACGGCGATCGCGGTTCCTTGCGCGGCGGCCTCTACTGCGATCACGACCCTGCCACCTCGCCGGTTGTAGCGGATCGCGTTGTCGACCAGGTTCGACAGGATTTCGAACAGCAAGGTCCGATGACTTTGGACGACCGCGCCGTTCTCCGCTTCGAGGTCGATCTCGACGCCTGCCTCGATGGCCTGGGCGATGCGGCGGTTGATGACCGCGATGGCCAATTCGCGCAGATCGACCGGTTCGAAGGGCGGAGCGGTTCCGGTCTCCTCGGCTCGGGCCAGCGCCAGCAGCTGTTTGACCAGATGTTCGAGGCGGTCGGCGGCGTCGGCGATCTCGCCCAGCGCGGCCGGATCGCCGCGCCGGGCAAGGGCGACCTGCAGCTTCAGCACGGCGAGCGGCGTGCGCATCTGGTGCGAGGCGTCGGCGGTGAAGCGGCGCATGCCGGCGGTCGCGCTGTCGAGCCGGGCCAGGAGATGGTCGAAGGCCTCGGCCAGCGGGCGCAACTCGACGGGGAGCGGACCGGTGTCGAGCGGCGATAGGTCGGGGGTCGCGCGGGTATCGCGGGCGGCGATCGTGCTGCGCAGGCGGGCGAGGGGGCGCAAGCTCCAGCTGAGCGCCGGACGGATCAACAGCATCGCCACGCCAATCAGCAGCAGTTCGCCGATCAGCAATGCGACGAACAGTCGGCGTTGCAGGGCATGACGCCCGTCGAGCGTTTCGGCGACCTGCACGACGACCGGCTGATCGATGCGGGGTAGCGAGCGGCGTACCTCCGCGATGCGGATCGGTTGGTCGCGATAGGCGGCGTTGCGAAAGCGCGGCGTATCGAGTGCGAGGTCGGCGACGCGCGGCGCGGACAGGTCGGCATAGCCGGTCAGCAGCCGGTCGCCGACCGCGATCCGGTAGTAGACATTGTCGCGCTCGCTGTTTTCCAGCATGCCGAACGCGGCGGGGGGCAGGTCCATCGTGACTTCGCCCGCCTCCACCTGCACCGTTTCCGCGATCGCGCCGAGCGCGCCGCCCAGCACCCGGTCGTTGGTCCGCCGTACGACATCGGCGATCAGCGCCGCGCCGGCGATGCCCAGCAGCACCGCGATGGCGAGCATCGGCGCGAGCATCGCCGCCAGCAACCGGGTGCGCAGCGCGGGCGCACGGCCGGGATCAGCCGGCATCGAGCAGATAGCCCACGCCGCGCACGGTGCGGATCGCCGGTCCGTCGGGGGCGAGCTTGCCGCGCAGCCGGGTAATGTTCACCTCGATCGCATTGGGTCCGACCGGTTCGTCATAGCCGAACACCTCGGATTGCAGCGTTTCGCGCGGGACGATCTGCCCGGCACGGGTGGCGAGGGCGTCGAGCACCGCCCATTCGCGCCGCCGGAGGTCGAGCGGGCGTTCACCCACCTGCGCCTGCCCGGTCGAGCGGTTGAGCGTGAGCGTGCCGATCACCAGTTCAGGCATGGGATCACCGCCGCGCCGCCGGCCGAGCGCACGGATGCGCGCCTCCAGTTCCTCCGGCGCGAAGGGCTTGCGCAGATAATCGTCGGCGCCGAGGTCGAGGCCGCGCACGCGGTCGTCCAGTGCATCGCGCGCGGTCAGCATCAGCACCGGCACCCGGTCGCCGCGTTTGCGCAGCGCCTGCAACACCGCAAATCCATCGAGATCGGGCAGGCCGACGTCGAGCACGACCAGCGCATAGGGTTCGGTTGCCAGCACCATCAGCGCGTCTTCGCCCGTCGCGACATGGTCGACCGCATGGCCCGCACCGCGCAGCAACGCGGCGATGCTGCGCGCGAGCGGCGCGTCGTCCTCGACGATCAATATTCGCATCGACGGCCGGCGCGGTGAAAGGCGGATGACAGGTTCGGTTCGTACACCATCATACGAGCTTACCCGAACCGAGATGCGGGAAGCGAGAGGACCTGATGAAAGCTTTTACGATCCTGTTGGCGATTCTGGTCGGCGCGGCGGCCCCCACAGAGGCGCAGCGGCCCGAGGGCTATCCGCGGTCCTATGACGCGCTGATCGAAGCGGCGCGGGCCGAGCGCGTCGTGCGCGTCTATGGCAATGCCGATGCGTCGGCGATGGCACCGCTGATCGCCGCGTTTCAACGGACCTTTCCCGGCGTCGCCGTCCGATATGCGGATCTGGAGTCGCGCGAAATCTATCGCCGGGTCGTGGCCGAAGCGCGTGCCAACCGGCCGGTCGCCGATCTGGTCTGGTCGTCGGGCATGGATTTACAGGCGAAGCTGATCAACGACGGCTATGCGCAGGCCTATCAGAGCCCGGAGAAGCCGGCGCTGCCCGCCGACGCGGTGTGGAAGAACATGGGTTATGGCGTCACCGCCGAGCCGGTCGCCTTCGTCTACAACCGGCGGCTGATTCCGGCGGGCCGGGTGCCGCGCACCCATGAGGCGTTCGAGGCGCTGCTGCGCGCCGGGCGCAAGCCGCTGACCGGCAAGGTCGCGACCTATGATCCGGCGCGCTCGAACGTCGGCTATCTGTATCTGACAGAAGATTATGCGATCACCCGCGATACGCGGTCGCTGGTCCAGGCGATGGCGGCGACGCGGCCGTGGTTGTCACCGACGACCGAGCCGATGCTGGATGCGGTCGCCGACGGGCGGATCGCCATCGCCTATAATGTCGTCGGCCCCTATGCGCTGACCGCCGCGAAGCGCGACCCCCGGATCGGGGTGGTGTTCCCGCGCGACTATACGCTGGTCGCCTCGCGCGTCGCCTTCATCGCCCGCAATGCCCAGCGCCCGGCGGGGGCGAAGCTGTTCCTCGATTTCCTGCTGTCGCGCACGGGCCAAGGGCTGCTCGCGAAGCAATGGCTGTTGCCGGTGCGCCGCGATGTCCGCGCGCCGCGCCTGTCGGCCGAACAGCAGCGCCCGATCCGCGTCGGCCCCGGCCTTCTCGTCAATCTCGATACGATCAAGCGCCGGCGGTTCCTCGCCGAATGGCGCGCGATCCTGACCCAGGGAATGAAGCCATGATGTTGTTTCGTAGCGGCTGTGCGATCGCCGCGCTGATCTGCGCCACGCCCGCGCTCGCCCAGACGCCGAGCCAGGCGGAACTGGCGGAGCTGGTCAGGGCACAGGCGGCGGAGATCGCGGCGCTGCGCACGCGGCTCGACCGGCTGGAGGGCGCGCGGGTCGCGGCATCGCAGCCCGCCCCGGCGCCTGCCCCCGTGACCCCGCCCGTCGTCATGGCGCAAACGCCGTCGCAGACCGGCGGTAACGTCACGAGCCCATTCGCGCCGCAGCTGGTCCCGCCCGGCCCGGCGGAGCGCGACGTGGCGCAGGCGCGGCAGGCGAATGCGGCGGGTGTCACGACCGAATGGGGCGCGGGCCTGCCGGTGTTCCACTCGGCCGACGGTATTTATACCTTCAAGCCGCGCGGGCGCATCCTGACCGACGTCAGCTCGACCTTCGGGTCCGACTATGCCGCACGCAACATCACGACGACCGGCATGCGCGCGCTGCGCCTCGGCCTCGAAGGCGGGGTGGGCACCCACTTCTTCTACCAGTTCGAAAGCGACTTTTCGGAGAACGAGGTCGATATCGTCACCGCGTTCATCGGGTGGCGCAACCGCATCGCGCCGGGCATCGATTACGACGTACGCGCCGGCCACCTGTTCAACGATCGCGGGTTCGAAGGATCGACGGGGTCGGATTCGACGCCGTTCATGGAACGTACCGTCGTGTCGACCGCGATCATCCCGCAGCGCGGCTTCTATGGCGTCGGCATCATGCCGCGCCTGTTCTGGAAGACCGGCCACGCATCGCTGACCGTCACCGGCGACCGGATCGACGGCAACCAGTCGGGCAATGACAGCCGCACCGTTCTGGCCCGCGCGCACTGGAATCCGATCAAGACCGCCAATTCGGTCCTGCATCTGGGGGCCTGGGGGTTCGACGAGGGGCTGGCGGCGGGAGCGACGACGTTGACCCGCAACACGGTGATCGGCGGGCGCTTCAACGGTGCGCTGCGCGTGTCGTCGGGCGCGCTGACCGGCGGAACCGGCACCACCGGCTATGGTCTGGAACTGGGCGGCTATGTCGGCCCGGTCTGGCTGATGGGCGAGGCAGGGCAGCGCCATGCGCGATTGGACGCCGGCCGGCCCGATTTCGTCAGCAAGGCATGGAGCCTGTCGGGCGGATGGTTCGTCACCGGCGACCTGCCGCCATACAACCCGCGCCTCGGCAGCTTCGGGCAACCGCGCGTGTTGAGGCCGATCTTCGAAGGCGGTCCCGGCGCGATCGAGCTGACCGCGCGCTACGAGAATCTCGATTACAGCGATCTGCTGACCGGTGGGCAGGGATGGGCCGCGACGCTCGGTGCCAACTGGTATCTCAACAGCTTCACCCGGTTCCAGTTCAACGTCGTCCACTGGAACACCGACAACCGCGCCGGTGCCTTTGTCGGCCCCGATGACGGGCAGACCGTCATGACCCGCATCGCCGTCACCTTCTGATCCCCCCCCGGGAGCATCCTATGAACCTCGCCCTGCTCGGCTTCCTGATGGTGGCCACCTTCATGACGCTCATCATGACCAAGCGGATGACGCCGCTGGTCGCGCTGATCACCGTGCCCACCGCCTTCGCGCTGTTCGCCGGCTTTGCCGGTGGCATCGGCGACATGATGATCGACGGGATCAAGAACCTCGCGCCGACGGGCGTGATGCTGTTGTTCGCGATCCTGTTCTTTTCGATCATGACCGATACCGGCCTGTTCGACCCGCTGGTCAACCGGCTGTTGAGGGTGGTGCATGGCGACCCGCTGCTGATCCTGATCGGGACCGTGGTGCTGTGCGCGATCGTCAGCCTGGATGGCGATGGGTCGACGACCTATATCATCACGATCGCCGCGCTGCTGCCGCTGTACAAGCGGTACGACATGAACCGGCTGTACCTGTGCTGCCTGTTGATGAGCACCAGCGGGGTCATGAACCTGACGCCATGGGGCGGCCCGACCGCGCGTGCCGCCAGCGCGCTGAAGCTCGATCCGGCGACGCTGTTCCTGCCGCTGGTGCCGGGGATGATCGCCGGGCTTGCCTTCCTGATCGGTCTGGCCGTGTGGTTCGGGCGCAAGGAGCGTCGCCGGATCGGCCATGTGAAGGCCAATGGCCCGACCGCGTTCACCGGCATGGCGGTGTCGCAGTTTCCGGAGGCGCGCCGCTATCACCTGCGCTGGTTCAACGGGGCGCTGACGCTGGCGCTGATCGCCGGGCTGGTGCTGGGCGTGCTGCCGCTGTCGGTGCTGATGATGCTGGCCTTCGCCATTGCGATGATCGTCAACTATCCGCAGGTCGCCGAACAGAAGGAGCGGATTTCCGCCCATGCCGGCAATGTCCTGTCGGTCGTGTCGCTGATCTTCGCCGCGGGCATCTTCACCGGCATCCTGTCGGGCACCGGCATGGTGGAGGCGATGAGCAAGGAAGTCGTCGGGCTCATCCCGCCGGCCATGGGGCCTTATATGGCGCCGATCACCGCGCTGCTCAGCCTGCCCTTCACCTTCTTCATCTCCAACGACGCCTTTTATTTCGGGATGCTCCCGATCCTGGCCGAAGCGGGCGCGCATTATGGCGTGTCGCCGATCGCCATCGCGCGGGCGTCGCTGATGGGGCAGCCGGTGCATCTGCTCAGCCCGCTGGTGCCCTCGACCTATCTGCTGGTCAGCCTCGCCGGGATCGACCTCGCCGATCATCAGCGTTTCACGCTGATCCCGGCGACCATGGTCTGCGTGGTGATGACGCTGGTCGGAATGGCCGTGCTCGCCTTCCCGTTCGTGAGCTGATCGCGTGACCGAATTGTGGAGCCATATCGTCGCCGATTTCGCCAATATCGGCAGTCCCTCCGCGCTGGCCGCGTTCGGACAGGTGGTGCTGATCGACGTGATGCTGGCGGCGGACAATGCGATCGTCGTCGGGGCGTTGGCGGCGGGCCTGCCGGCGGATATGCGACGCAAGGTGATCCTGATCGGGGTCGGTGCGGCGCTGCTGCTCAGGGTCGTCTTCGCGTTGCTCGTCACGCAGCTGTTACAGGTGACCGGGCTGGTCTTTGCCGGCGGGCTGCTGCTGGTGTGGGTCGCATGGAAGATGTGGCGTGAGCTGCGGGGACCGGACGACAGCGGGGATGCCGTGACGCAGGCCCCGCCGCGCAGCTTCGCCAGCGCCGCCTGGGCCGTTGCCATCGCCGACGTGTCGATGAGCCTCGACAATGTGCTGGCGGTGGCCGGGGCGGCCCGGGACCATCCCGGTATCCTCGCCGTCGGGCTGATCCTGTCGGTCGCGCTGATGGGGGTTGCCGCCAATGTGCTGGCGCGCGTGATCGAACGCTATCGCTGGGTCGCCTATATCGGGCTGGCCGTCATCCTCTATGTCGCGTGCCGCATGATCTATGAGGGGCTGACCGATCCCTCGCGCGGTGTGCTGGCGTTGTTCGCCTGATCTTGCCGGAGCTTGCCATGAACCAGCCTTCGATCCCGCTCGTCCTGCTTCCTGCCATGGGCTGCGATGGTCAGCTTTGGGCGCGGCAGGTCGTCGACCTGGGCGACATCGCCCATCCGGAACTGGGCGACCTGACCGTCGACGACAGCCTGTCGGCGATGGCGGCACGGGTGCTGGCCCATGCGCCGCCGCGCTTCGCGGTCGCGGGCGTCAGCCTCGGCGGCTATGTCGCGCTGGAGATGATTCGGCAGGCGCCCGAGCGTGTCCTGCGCGTCGCGCTGTTCGGAACGCGGGCGAGCATGGAGATGCGCACCCGGACGGTCGGCGAACAGGGATTGCTCGCCACCGCGCCGCATGCCGATCCGATGCTGACCCCGATCGTCAGCGGGCCGGTGCAGGCGATGGCCGAGCGCGTCGGGACGGACGTGTTCGAACGGCAGCAGCGCGCGCTGCTCGCCCGGCCCGACCTCGACACGGCGATCGCGGCGGTGCGGGTGCCGGCGCTGGTCGCGGTCGGGGATCGCGACCTGATCTGCCGGGTAGAGGATGCGGCGGCATTGGCCGAGCGTATTCCCGGTGCGCGGTTCCACATCCTGCGCAACTGCGGCCATTTGTCGCCGATGGAGCGATCGGGCGAGGTGACGATGCTGTTGCGGAACTGGCTGACCGCCTGACGCCGCGAAGGATCGACGTGGCGGAGAATGCCCCTACAAGGGCAGATCCCGTCATGGTCGAGAAGTCGATGTCCGATACGTTGAAAGTGATGCTGCAACATGTGCTGCCCAAGCAGCGGCTGACCGTCCTGGCCGGTCGCATCGCGGGCGCGCGGGGCGGGGCGTTCACGAGGCGGCTGATCCGCTGGTTCGTGGCGAAATACGGCGTCGACATGGACGAGGCGGCGAATCCGGACATTGCCAGCTATGCGAGCTTCAACGACTTCTTCACCCGCCCGCTGAAGCCCGGTGCCCGCCCGATCGCGGCGGCGGATTTCGTCTGTCCGGTCGACGGCGCGATCAGCCAGTTGGGGCCGATCGACGACCATCATATCGTGCAGGCGAAGGGGCATCGCTTCACCACGACCGATCTGGTCGGCGGCGACGCTTCGCTCGCCGCGCAGTTCCAGCATGGCAGTTTCGCCAATCTGTACCTGTCGCCCAAGGACTATCACCGGCTGCACATGCCCTGCGCCGGGCGGCTGGTGCGGATGATCCATGTGCCGGGCGCGCTGTTTTCGGTAAACCCGGTGACCGCGCGCGGCGTGCCGAACCTGTTCGCGCGGAACGAGCGGGTGGTGTGCGTGTTCGATTCCGTCGAGCATGGCCGCTTCGTGATGGTGTTGGTCGGCGCGACGATCGTCGGCAGCATCGCAACGCCGTGGCATGGCGTGGTCAACGCGAAGCGGACGGGCAAGCTGTCCGAATGGAGCTATGCCGACCGCGACATCACGCTCGCCCAGGGCGAGGAGATGGGCCGCTTCCTGCTGGGGTCGACGGTCGTGATGCTGTTCGGGCGTGGTCGGATCGCCTTCAGGCCCGACTGGGCCCCAGAGCGGACCGTGCGGCTGGGCGAGCGGATGGGCGACCGACCCTAGTGGCGCAACGACGCTGGGTTGCATGATGGTCCGTCCGTAAGTCGTTCAAATTCGGCCGGTCGGTATGACAACGCGGTCAACGTGGCCTTCCGGCATCACTTTCGTGAGAATGTTCACATTTCCTCTGCGCGTGGCTTGACACCCCCTTCGGCCTGTTCAAGTGAACGTTCTCAATATGCGCGCAAATAGGACGCGCACGAAAGCAGGGGAGGAAGGACATGCGTGGCACCGCCACTCGCACCGTTTCGCGTTGGATGATCGGGGCTTCGGCCAGTGCATTGGTCGCGGTTGCGGCACCGGCGCTGGCGCAGGACGCCGCCGCGACGCTCGGCCAGCCCGGCGATTCCGAAATCCAGACCGCGGACGCGCCCGAAGTCGAAGGCGACGAAATCCTCGTCACCGGGATCCGCGCCAGCCTTCGCGACGCGCTGAACATCAAGCGCAACGCGCAGGGCGTGGTCGACGCGATCAGCGCCGAGGATATCGGCAAGTTCCCCGACACGAACCTGGCGGAGTCGCTCCAGCGCATCACCGGCGTGTCGATCGACCGCGCCAATGGCGAAGGCTCGACCGTCACCGTGCGCGGCTTCGGTCCCGAATATAACCTCGTCGTACTGAACGGCCGCCAGCTGCCGACCTCGACGCTGGGCGATGGCGCCAGCGCGCCGGCCTCGCGCTCGTACGACTTCGCCAATATCGCATCCGAAGGCATTGCCGGGGTCGAGGTCTACAAGACCGGCCGCGCCGCCGTGCCGTCGGGCGGTATCGGTTCGACGATCAACATCAAGACGCCGCGTCCGCTCGACCGTCCCGGCATCCGCGGATCGGTCGCGGCCAAGGGCATGATCGACACGTCGCAGAACGGCAAGGATCAGATCACGCCGGAACTGTCGGGCGTGTTCAGCAGCACCTTCGGCAGCGAGGACCAGTTCGGCTTCCTCGTGTCGGGCAGCTATCAGAAGCGCAACGCCAGCGTGAACACCGGTTCGGTCGGGTTCGGCAATGCGTTCCTCGGCACCGAGAACGACTGGGGGACGCTCGGCGCCGAAGGGCCGAACGTCATCAACCGCCCCGGCCCGACCGACGTCTACGAAGTTCCCCAAAGCGCGGCCTACAACCTGACCGACATCCGTCGCGAGCGGATCAACGGGCAGGTCGTGCTGCAATATCGTCCGGTGGAATCGCTGACCGCGACCGTCGACTTCACCTATTCGCGCAACAAGGTGGAGGCGCGCGACAGCAGCGTCGGCATCTGGTTCAACTTCGGCGACACGTCGAGCGAGTGGACCGATGGACCGGCCGCCGGACCGGTATTCTACACCGAGCGGTTCGGGCCGGGTAAGGACCTGTCGTACAGCGGATCGCTGACCGCCAATGTCAGCGAGAACAAGTCGCTCGGCGGCAACCTGAAATGGGAGGCGCCGGGCGGCGTCACCGTGACGCTCGACGCGCATCATTCGACCGCGGAATCGAAGCCGACCAACCGCTTCGGCTCCAGCACCTCGGTCGGGTCGGCGATCTTCGGCGTCGCGTCGCAGACGGTCGATTTCACCAAGGACCTGCCGGTCATCTCCTACGTGATGCAGCCGGGCATCGACGCGCTGAACCCGGCGCTGATCAACGCGACCGGCAATTCGTTCCGCAACGCCTATTTCCGGGACGAGATCAACCAGGTGCAGCTGAGCGGTCATTACGACCATGACGGCAGCTTCCTCGATTCGATCGATTTCGGCTTTTCCTACGTCAACAACCAGGTCCGTTCGGCATACGGTTTCGTACAGAATGATACCTGGGGCGGCGTCGGCACGCCGGCGGACCTGCCCGACGACCTGTTCACCCGCGTGTCGCTGCCCGACAAGTTCCGTGGGGTGAGTGGCGCGAAGGACGGGATCATCCCGGCCTATTACAAGTTCGATTTCGAACGGATGGTCGACCTGCTCGACAGCCGGTTCGGCATCTGCGGCGGCGACGGCAACTGCCTCGCCAGCTTCGAGGCCGACCGGCGCATCACCGAAAAGACGATCTCGCCCTTCATCCAGGTCAACAACGCGTTCGATCTGCTCGGTCGTCGTTCGCACCTGATCGCCGGTGTCCGCTATGACCAGACGACGGTCAGTTCGTCGTCGCTGACGCCGATCCCGGTCGGTACGGCATGGGTCGCGCAGGGCGAGTTCAACGTCGTCTATTCGCCGCAGAGCGACTTCCTGACCAGCAAGGGCAGCTACGACAACTGGTTGCCGGCAGTCGATTTCGACATGGAGGTGCTGGACAACGTCAAGCTGCGCGCATCGTACAGCCACACCATCACCCGCGCCGATTACAACAGCCTGCAAGGTGGTCTGACGCTCAACCGCCAGTTCGGCATTGCCGGCGGCGGCGGGTTGCAGGGCAATCCGAACCTCGTGCCGTTCCTGTCGAAGAACATGGACGTGTCGGCGGAGTGGTATTACGCGCCGACCAGCTACGTCTCTGCCGGATATTTTCGCAAGAACGTCAGCAACTTCATCAATTCGCAGGAAGTGCAGCGCTCGGCATTCGACCTGCGCAACCCCGCCAACGGTCCCCGCTTCCGTGCGGCGCAGGCGGCCTTGGGCGGAACGACCGACACCGGGCGCATCCGCGACTATATCCTGCGCAACTTCACGCAGGGCGTGGAGGTCGCGCGCAATGCGGCCGGGGCCCCTATCCTCGACGTCAACGGCTATTATACCGGCCGTATCCTGGGTCTGCCCGAAGACGGGCTGGTCGATTTCCGGATCGGCACGCCGTTCAATTCGGACCAGACGGCGACGCTCGACGGGTTCGAATTCGCGATCCAGCACAGCTTCTGGGACACCGGCTTCGGCACGATCCTGAACTATACGATCGTGCGGGGCGACGCGAAGTTCAACAACGCGCTCGACCCCAATGTCGGTCAGTTCGCATTGGCGGGCCTAAGCGACAGCGCGAACGCGGTGCTGTTCTATGACAAGGCGGGCCTGCAGGGACGTGTCGCGTATAACTGGCGCGACAAGTTCTATGCCGGCGGCAACCCGAACCCGACCTATGTCGAAGCGTACGGGCAGGTCGATGCGAGCGTCAGCTACGAGTTCCGCAAGGGGCTGACGCTGTTCGCCGAAGCGATCAACCTGACCGGCGAAGGACGTCGCGGCCACCGCCGCAACGAAAACTTCGTGACGTTCGCGCAGCCGGGCTTTGCGCGCTATACCGGCGGCGTGCGGTTCAGCTTCTGATCGCACCAGGGGTCGCCGGGCGGGTCATGCCGCCCGGCGACCGATAACGGGACCGGATGAGGGTGACGCAGCGGGTCAGGCAGATCGTGGTCGTCGGCGGGGGAACCGCCGGGTGGCTCGCCGCGTGCCGCATCGCGGCGGCGGCCGACCCTCATGCCGCCGAACCCCTGGCGGTGACGCTGATCGAATCGCCCGACGTCGCCACGATCGGCGTGGGCGAAGGGACGTGGCCGACGATGCGCGGCACGCTGGCACGGATCGGCATCGACGAGGCTACCTTCCTCCGCTCCGCCGACGCGTCCTTCAAGCAGGGTTCGCGCTTCGATGGATGGCGCACCGGCGCGCTGGACGATTTCTATTACCACCCCTTTACCGCGCCGGCCGATGTGCCCGCCGCCGATCTGCTGCGGGCATGGGATGGCGGGCGTTTTGCGGAGGCGGTCTGCGCTCAGCCGGCGGTCTGCGCCGACGACCTTGCCCCGCGCCAGCCGGGGATGGCGCCCTATGCCGGGGCGCTCAACTATGGCTATCACCTCGATGCGGGAAAGTTTGCCGCGCTGCTGCGCGATGCCGCCTGCAACCGGCTGGGCGTGCGGCATGTCCGCGATCATGTGACCGGGGTCGAGGCGGCGGACGATGGCGACATCGCCGCCGTCCTGACGCGGGGGGCGGGACGGATTGCGGGAGACCTGTTCCTCGATTGCACCGGGCACGCCGCGCTGCTGATCGGGGGGCATTTCGGGATCGGGACGATCGACCATACCCCCATCCTGTTCAACGACCGTGCGCTGGCGGTGCAGGTGCCGGTCGCGCCGGACAGCCCGATCGCGTCGCAGACCAATGCGACCGCGCATGATGCCGGCTGGATCTGGGACATCGGTCTGCCGAGCAGGCGCGGCGTCGGCTGCGTCTATGCGTCCGATTTCCTGAGCGATGACGCGGCGGAAGCGACGTTACGCGAGTATCTGTCGAGGACCGCGCCGGGGGCGGAAGCGGCGGCGCTGGCGTACCGCCAGCTCCGCTTCCGCTCGGCGCATCGCGAGCGCTTCTGGCAGGGCAATTGCGTCGCCATCGGCCTGTCCGCCGGCTTCCTCGAACCGCTCGAAGCATCCGCGATCGTGCTGATCGAATTGTCGATCGACGCGCTGCTCGACGGCTTTCCGGCGGATCGGAGCGCCATGCCGCTGCTGGCGCGGCGGTTCAACGATCTGTTCCGCTATCGCTGGAATCGGATCGTCGATTTCCTGAAGCTCCATTACGCGCTGAGCGAGCGCTACACGCCCTATTGGTGTGCCCATCGCGATCCGGGCAGCTGGACGGAGTCGCTCCGCGATCGGATGGCGCTGTGGCCGATGCAGCCACCGTCGCCCGCCGACTTTGCGCATGCCGACGAAATCTTTCCGGCGGCGAGCCATCAATATGTGCTGTACGGCATGGGCGTAAGCCCGCCGCCGCCCAGCGCGCTGCGCCCGCATCCCTGCACCGCGAGCGCGCTGCATCAGGTGCGGCAACGCGCGCGGACGCTCGCCGCCAGCCTGCCGACCAACCGCGCCTATCTGCGCGCCCTTACTCCTCCGACCGGAATGGCCCATGTCTGATCATCAATTGTTGAACGTCGCCGCGCATCGCGATCTGCGGGTCCGCCGCGAACGTTCGGTCGAGCTGGGCGACGGGGTGATGACCGCGCTGGTCGTGCCGGACGAATTCCGTCAGGTGCAGGCGAGCTATCCGATCCTGTTCCGCCAGAACCGCGAACGCGACGGCTTCGTACCGCTCGCGCTGTTCGGTTTCGATGCGGGCGAGAATCTGTTTCTGGCCGATGGCCGCTGGGATGCGCCCTATCTGCCGCTGTCGATCGATATCCAGCCGTTCCTGATCGGCGGCGCACCCGATGGCGATACGACGCCCAAGGCGGTGATCGACATGGCCAGCCCGCGCCTGTCGAGCGACGACGGGGTGCGAATCTTCGATCGGGAGGGCCGGCCGTCGCCCTATCTGGAGGTGATCCTCGAACGGCTGGGCGCGCTCGACGCGGGCTATCGCGGATCGGCGGCGTTCATGGACGCGCTCGACCGGTACGGCCTGCTCGAACCCTTCACGCTGGAGGTGACGCTGGACGACGGGTCGACCAACCGGCTGGTCGGGTTCCACTGCATCGCCGAGGAACGGGTGGCCGAGCTGGACGCCGCGACGCTCGGGCGGTTGAACGCCGACGGGCATCTGCTGCCGATCTATATGGCGATCGCGTCGCTCGCCAATCTGCCCGCCCTGATCGCGCGCAAGAACCGGCATGGCTGACCTGCCGACGATCGCCGAGGTCGAGGCTGGCGACGCCGCCACGCTCGACCGGTTGCTGCGCGAGGCGACGGCGCCGTTCGTGGTGCGAGGGCTGGTGACCGACTGGCCGCTGGTCGAGGCGGCTCGGCAGTCGTCGCAGGCGGCACGCGACTATCTGGTGCAGCATCACCGCGACATTCCCTTCACCGTGTCGATCGGCCGGCCGGGCGGCGGCGACCGGCTGTTCTACGACGATGCTATGGCGATGAACTTCGCCACCGTCCGGGCGAAGCTGCCCGACATATTGGGGCAGATCGCGCGCGAGGAGGACGCGGTCGATGGCCGGCCGATCTACCTTGCGTCGATCGACCTGCGCGGGTTCTTCGACGGGCTGGCCGAGGCGAACCGGGTCGATCTGGGGACGCGCGAACCGCTGGCGAGCATCTGGATCGGCACCCGCACGCGGATCGCCGCGCATAACGACCTGCCGGCGAACCTCGCCTGCGTGGCGGCTGGTCGGCGGCGCTTCACGCTGTTTCCGCCCGACCAGTTCGTCAACCTCCATCTGGGGCCGCTGGACAACACGCCAGCCGGGCGTGCGGTGTCGATGGTCGATTTCACCGCACCCGATCCGCAACGGCATCCCCGCTTTGCCCAAGCGCTCCGCCACGCACAGGTCGCCGAGCTGGAGCCGGGCGATGCGATCCAAATCCCGTCGCTATGGTGGCATCATGTCGAGGGGCTGGCGCCGTTCAACATCCTCGTCAACTATTGGTGGCGCGATCAGCCGCGCTGGTTCGGCCAGCCGCAGGACGCGCTGCATCACGCGATCCTCGCCATTCGTGACCTGCCCGACGATCAGAAGGCACATTGGCGGGCGGTGTTCGACCATTATGTATTCGCCAACGACGATGCCGTGACCGCGCACCTGCCGCCGGGCGGGCGCGGCGTGCTCGATCCCCTGACCGCCGAAAGCGCGGAGCGGCTGCGCAACTTCCTGCTGAGGCAGCTGGCCAAATGAGCGTCACGCGCGTCGTGATCGCCGGGGGCGGCACCGCCGGCTGGATGGCCGCCGCCGCCATCGCCCGGACGATGGGCCGCATGGTCGAGGTGACGTTGGTCGAATCCGAGGCGATCGGGACGGTCGGGGTCGGCGAGTCCACCATCCCGCCGCTGGTCACTTATAACCGCTTGCTCGGCATCAACGAGGCCGAGTTCATGGCCGCCACCGCCGCGACCTTCAAGCTCGGCATCCTGTTCGACGGGTGGCACACCCCGGACAGCCGCTATTTCCATTCGTTCGGCACCACCGGGCGCGATCATTGGGCGGCGGGGTTCCAGCATTACTGGCTGAACGGTCGGACGCGGGGGCATGAACGGCCCTATGACGACTATTGCACCGAGCTGGTCGCGGCGTTGCAGGGCAAGTTCGCGCATCTGCCGGGCGACGCGACCAACTATGCCTATCAGCTGGATTCCGGCCGCTATGCCCAATTCCTGCGCAATATGGCCGAGCGCGACGGCACGCAGCGGGTCGAGGGGCGCATCGCCCGGGTCGAACTTGACGGCGAAACCGGCGATATCGCCGCGCTGCTGCTCGACGGGGATCGGCGGATCGAGGGCGACCTGTTCCTCGACTGCACCGGTTTCCGCGCGCTGCTGATCGAAGGGACGCTGCACGCTGGCTTCGACGACTGGACGCACTGGTTGCCGTGCGATGCGGCGATCGCGGTGCAGACCGAAAGCGTCGGGCCGCCGCTGCCCTATACCCGCGCGATGGCGCATGATGCGGGGTGGCAATGGCGCATCCCGCTGCAACACCGGGTCGGCAACGGCATCGTCTATTGCAGCCGATATCTCGACCGTGACGGCGCGCTCGACCGGCTGATGGGCAATGTCGAAGGCGCGGTGCGGACCGAACCCAATTTCCTGCGCTTCACGACGGGCGCGCGGCGGAAGCAATGGCATCGCAACTGCGTCGCCATCGGCCTGTCCGGCGGGTTCATGGAGCCGCTGGAATCCACCAGCATCCACCTGATCCAGCGCGCCGTGCTGCGGCTGCTGCGACTATTCCCGCAAGGGGGCATCCGGCCAGCGGACGTCGCCGAATTCAACGACCAGCAGCTGCAGGACATGGAACAGATCCGCGACTTCCTGATCCTGCATTACAAGGTTACCGACCGGCGCGACTCTCCGTTCTGGCGGCAATGTGCCGCCATGGACGTACCGACGACGCTGCAACAGAAAATCGACTTGTTCCGCCAGAGCGGACGGGTATTCCGCCGCAACGAGGAATTGTTCGGCGAGAATAGCTGGGTGCAGGTGATGATGGGGCAGGGGATCGTACCGGAGGGCTATCACCCGATCGCCGACAAGCTGAGCGATGCGGAGCTCGACCGGCTGTTGTCGATGATTCGGCGGCAGGTGGCGGATACCGTCGCGACGATGCCGCCGCACGGCGACTATGTCGCGCGCTATTGCCCAGCGGATCGACCCTGATGCCACGCCGTCGTCAGGCGGTGACGATCAAGCATGTCGCGGCCGATGCCGGGGTGTCGCTGCAGACCGTCAGCCGGGTCATCAACAACGAACCCAATGTCCGCCCCGAAATGGCGGAGCGGGTGCGCGGCTCGATCAACCGGCTGGGCTATGTCCCGCTGATCGCGGCGCAGCGCATGGGCGGATCGAAATCGCGCCTGATCCTCGCGCTCAACGACCGCGACCGCACGATCGCCGGCTGGCAGAACCGCGAAGGTACCGACTGGGTCGACCAGATGCTGCTCGGCGGGATGCTGACCTGCGGACGGCACGGCTATCGTCTGATCCTCGAGCTGGTCGATACGCATAGCGACCATATCGAGCGCGAACTGCTGGGCGCGATCGGTGCGTTGCGACCGGACGGCGTGATCCTGACCCCGCCGCATTCGCAGGACCCGGTCATCCTCGACCTCCTAGAGCGCCACGGCATCAGCATCGCGCGGATCGGATCGCTGACGCCCGGTCCCGGATTTTCGCTGATCATGGGTGACGAAGATGCCGCGCGGATGGCGACCGACCATCTGATCGCGCTCGGCCATCGCCGGATCGGCCTGATCGCCGGGGCGACCGATTATGAACTGAGCGGCTGGCGCGTGACCGGATGGCGTGCCGCGCTGGCCGAAGCGGGACTTGCCGACGACCTGCTCGCGCCCGGCAATTTCGACTATGCATCGGGCCGGGCGGCGGCGAACAGCCTGCTGGCCGCCGCCGATCCCCCGACGGCGATCATCGCCAGCAGCGACCAGATGGCGATCGCCACGCTCGAATATGCCCGCGAACGTGGGCTGAGGGTGCCCGAGGACCTCTCGATAATCAGCTTCGACGACACGCCGGTCGCCCGCTTCGCATCGCCGCCGCTGACCGCGGTGGTACAGCCGATCGCGGCGGTCGCCACGCTGGCGGTCGAGCGTATCATCGCCGAACAGGCGCAGGACGATCTGCCGACCGAACCGGTCTATGTCGCGGCCGATCTGGCAGTGCGCGGCTCGACCGCCCCGCCGCCTCGGCGGTAGGGCGCGCCCGGCAGCGCGCGGTCCCGTGCCGCTTTGGTATGTTGATGTAAATCAACATGATTGTCGTGAACAATAGATCGCGGCGTTCGTTACCGTAGCGATATGAACCAATGCTCCTGCGCCCGACTTCATCTCCTCGCCTTCCTCCGGAACGGCTGATGGAGGATGCAGCCCGGCAGGCTGTCGCCATCTGCGTTCCGGTTCGTAACGAAGCCGCCCGCCTTCCGCGCTTCCTCGACGGTCTGGGTCGGCTGGCCGTCCCGCCGGCGACCGACGTCGCGGTCTGCCTGCTGCTCGACAGCTGCACCGATGGCAGCGCCGACATCGTGTCGGACTATGCGCACCGCGCGGCGTTCCCCGTCCATGTAGCAACCGCCTGTCGGCCGGATGCCAATGCCGGGATCGCCCGTCATGGCGCGATGACGCTGGGTGCGGCGGTCCTGGGGAACGCGAACGGCATCCTGATGACGACCGACGCCGACAGCTGCCCGCAGGACGACTGGTTGCGGATCACCTTGGCCGCGCTCGCCGGTGCCGACGTCGTCGCCGGCAACGTCATCCGCCGCGGCCCCCGGCGCGACGCGGCACAGGATCGCATCGAGCGATATTATGCCGACCTCTATGCCCTGCGCCGCCGCGTCGATCCGGTGGACTGGGAACCGCCCGTTGCACATCCGCATAGCAGCGCCGCCAACATCGCCATCCGCCTTTCAACCTACGCCGCGCTCGGCGGCTTCGCACCTGTGGCGAGCGGTGAGGACGCACGGCTGATCGACGACGCGGCACGCGCCGGCTTTCGCGTACGACGCGAAGCGGCCAGCGTCGTCCATACCTCGACCCGCCGACAGGGTCGGGCGGAGGGTGGCCTCGCCACCGCGCTCGATTGGCTCGATCGCGCCGGAATCGATCCCGTCCGCGTGACCCATCCAGTCGACCAGCTCTGGCAGTATCGCCACCACGCCGCGGCCCGAAGCGCGTTCCGGCGTCGCGACTTTTCCGCCTTGGCCGCGGCGATCCGGTTGAGCGTGGATCATGTGATCGGGGTCGCACGCGATTGTCCGAACGCGGAGGCATTTGCGATGCGGGTCGTACCGGTAGCGCCACAGGGGATGCGGCAGGTGTCGCTGCCGATCGCGGAAGCTGTCCTTGCCGCGCTGGTAGCGGCCGCCGATCCGGCGCGGGCGGCATGAACGACCTCAGCCTGCGTCTTGCCGAGCTGGGGCGCGATACGGCGGTGGGGAGCGACCCGCAGGATGCGGCATCGCTACTCGCATTGCTGCGGCTGCTCTACACGGTCGGGCGGGAGGACCTTCCGCTTGGCCGGCTGTTCGAAGGGCATGTCGATGCGGTGCAGATCGTCGCCCGTTATGGAACGGCCGAACAGGTTCGCGCCCTGTCCGACGCCATATGCGGTGGAGCGATCCTGGGCGTATGGAATGCCGATCTATCGGGGGAGCCGCTGCGGTGGGATGGGGCTTTGCTGAACGGCGGCAAGAGTTTCGCATCGGGTGCCGGCATTTTGTCCCACGCGTTGGTCACGGTCGATAGCGCCGCTGGACGGCAACTTCTGCTCCTCGACCTCGCGATGGCCGTGCCGGAGATCGACCACGATTTCTGGCGGGTTGCCGGCATGCAGCGATCCGAGACGCATATCGTACGCTGGCAGGACGCGCCGGTCGGACTCGACGCGGCCATCGGGGCACCGGGCGATTATGTGCGGGAGCCTTGGTTCAGCGGCGGCGCGCTGCGGTTCGTCGCGGTGCAGGCCGGCGGAATCGCTCGGCTGGTCGATGTGGTTCGCGATTATCTGGTGACGGCGGGCCGTGCCGCGGACCCGCATCAGGCCGGTCGCCTGGCGCGTCTGTTCGGCCTTGCGGAAGCCTCCAACGCAGCGATACGGCGCGCGGCGGAGGGTTGGTTCGCCGACGAAGCGGCGCGCCTGCCGCTCGTCGCAGCGGCGCGCGCTGCGACCTATGCCGCCGGCGGGGAGGCTATTGCCCTTGCGCAGGAGGCGGTCGGCGTCGCTTCGCTGTTCGTCGATCATCCGCTTTCTGGGACCATGACCGATCTGGCGATGTACTTGCGTCAGCCCGGACCGGATGCGCAGCGGATGCAGGTCGGTGCCGCCGTCGCGTCCGGCATCCTGCGGCCGATGCTGTGAAGGTCAGGGTAGGTCGCCCGCGCGCGTTGCTGGTCGTCGCACCGCATCCGGACGACGAAGCGATTGCGGCCCATAGCCTGATTGCCCGGCTGGCGCGACGTGGTGTCCGCATCGCCATTCTCGTCGTGAGCGACGGCGCGGCATCGCATCCGGGCAGCGCGGCATGGCCGCGTCGGCGCCTGGTGCGCGAACGTCAGCGGGAAACGCGGCGGGTCATGCGGCGGATCGGCGTGATGGCGGACGCCGTGACGTTCCTCGGCCTGCCCGATGGACGGCTGGGTGACCATCTGTCTGAGGTGCGTCGGGCGATGGCGCGTGCCGTTCGCAAGCTGCCGACGCCCCTGCTCGCGCTTGCGCCGTTGTCGAACGACGCGCATCCCGATCACCGCGTCGTGGCGGCGGGAGCCGTCGCGCGACCGGGCCTGTGTTGGTGGCGCTATCCGGTATGGCCGGCCGGGCAGCGGTGGCGCGGGTCGCGTATGCTGCCGCTGACCGCGCAGGAGCGTCTGGCCAAACGTAACGCGATCCGCAGCTATCGCACCCAGGCTGGATGGATCACCGACGATCCGACAGGCTTCGCGATGACCCGCCAACAGATCGCCGCGTTCAGCGGTCCGCAGGAAGTCTTCGTCGTGGCTGGCCGGCGATGAGGCCGATCACGCTTGACGGGTTCGAGCGCAGCTTCACGCACGATCCCGATCCGTGGCGTACCTTTTCCGACCATGACGAGGCGATCAAGCGCACCGCGATCCTGCATGCGATCGGCTGCGCCCCGCGCGGCCGGGTGCTCGAGCTGGCCGCGGGTAACGGTTCGAACAGTCGCGCACTGGCCGCGCGAAGTCTACGGCTGGATGCGACCGAGGCGACCGCCGCGGGAACGAAGCTGGTCGCTGCTGCTCTTCGGGGACGGGCGCCGCGTGCCCGGGCGATACGGCTGGCCGTGCCCGCCCGGTTTCCGCGGGGTCAATATGACGCGGTCGTCATTGCCGAGATGCTCTACTATCTGTCGCCCAAGGCAATGAAGCATACCGCGCAGGACGTCGCACGCGCCCTGCGGCCCGGGGGCATGCTCGTGCTGGCGCATCATCGGATCGACTTTCACGACTTTGCCCAGCATGCCTGCCACTTGCAGCAGACGTTTCTCACACAGACGGGTCGCGAATGGCGGGTCCGTATCGTTCGCCGAACCCGGCGATGGGTGGTGCTCGCCTGCAGGCTGCTGTGACCATTAGCCAAGACGGCCAATCCAGAGCGGAGTCTTAGGGCCACTGCTCGATGCGGGATCGAACCGCGTCCGATCCCGCACCGATACGAAGCGACCGCCTACACCTTGCCCATCACGGCTTCAGCGTCGAATTGGCGAGGTTCCAGCCACGCAGCGATACCATCGGTGCCGCCGCTTGCGTCGCCGGATAGCGGATGGTGACGTCGCGGTGTTCGCCGGGGAGGAGGGAGATATAGTTGTCGCTGTAGAAGGCGGGGAGAATGCGGGCGCCGCTCGGCCCGGTCAGGGTCAGTTTGACGTTGAGTGCGGGCACGGCTCCATCGTTCGACAGCGTGACGGCGACCATGCGGTCGGCACCATCGACTACCGGCGCGGCCATGCGGGTCGTGAGCTTCGCCGGGGCGAGGCCGTTGAGCGCCTGGTAGGATGCGGCATCGCGTCCGCGCCAGTAGAAATTGTCGGAGACCTGCCGACCGGCGGCGTCGGTGAGCGTCAGGCGGACCAGCACCATCGGATGCGCCGCATATAGCCCGTCGAGCGGAACGACGGCCAGCGTGGTTGCGCGGTTGGCGAGCGCGTCGACCCGGTCGGTCCGGGTGAACAGTTCGGCATTGTCCAGCCCGACCACGCGCACGCGGGCGGTCAAGCCCTTCGCATCCGTCTGCGTCGTGTTCAGCACGACCAGTTCGTTGCCCGGCAGGTTCAGCTGGACATGGAGCGGTTCGGCGGCCTTCTTCGCGCCGTAATAGGCCGCGTGGGTGTCATAGTCCCACGAATAGATCTGCCACGCATTGGACGGCCACGCCGGGTGGGTCATCCACAGCAGCCGGCCGCTATTCTTGGTCCACAGATGCCCCAGGAAACCTTCGTACATCGCCTTGTGCGTTTCGAGGTTCATCATCTGCGCCTTGCGTTCGAAATCGGCGAAGTCCTTGCCCGGTCCGAACATCGTCGCCAGCGTCTGCATGAACGTCTTGGTGTCGCCGTTCCCGCCGAAATGCCAGTCGTGATAGGCGAGCACATCGCCCAGCGGCCAGCGGTCGCCGGCGGGGACGTAGGATGCGATCGATTCGGCGGTCGACAGCGACGGCGTGCCGGTTTCGACCGAAAAGCCGGTGGCGAGATCGGTGAAATAGCCGACCGGCGGGCGGTAGTTGTACGGCCCCGACCCCTGCAAATTCACGACGTTCGACGATCCGGTGAACCAGCGCGTGCCGTCGAGCTGGAACACGGCATCGTCCAGCCCCTCGTTCAGCGCCGGATAGGGGACGCCCTCGTTGCGGCCGAACCACAGGATGATCGACGGGTGGTTGCGATAGCGTGCGATGGTGTCGCGGGCGTTGGCGAGGAACAGCGACGCATCGTCGGGTTCGATCTGGAAATTCTGGGTCGATTGCCAGAAATCGTTCAGGACCATCATGCCGTTTTCGTCGGCGAGGTCGTAGAACTCCTCCTCGGTATTCGTCCCCATCCAGTTGCGGATGACGTTCATGTGCGCCTCGCGCTGGAGGCGGAAGAAGGGGGCGAGCCAGGCATAGCTGACCCGCTTCATCGCATCGTCCATGCCCCAGTTGCCGCCGCGCGCGGCGATCCGCACGCCGTTGACGCGGATGGTCAGGTGCGGCTCGGGTAGCGTTTCGGCGATGGTCGTCACGGCGCGTGACGTCTCGCCCGCCGCGGTCAGCGATTCCGCCCATCCGGTCGGGGTCTGCTTGATCGCACCATGGCGGACGTCGATCAGCTTCTGCCCGGCAAGGCCGCCATCGGTCGTCTGGACATTGACCCGGCGCAGCGCGCCCTTCGCATCGAACAGCGACAGGTCGTAGCTGACCTCGCGGATGCCGAAGCGTCCCGCCTTGCGGTCCGACACGCCGTTCGCGTCGCTGACCTGATAAGTCGCGTGATAGAGATGCGGGTCGCCATAGCCGTTGGGCCACCAGAGTTTGGGATTGGCGACGCGCAGCGCGGGGAAGTCGGCGGGGGTGAAGCGGACGTCGCTGCGGCCGGGCGGGGCGGTAACCTGCCTTTCGACCGTCACCCCTTCGAACGCGACCTTGACCGTGACGGGGGCGGCGGGGCCGCTATTGTCGATCGGGACGGTGATGTGCACGTCGGCGCGGTCGGTGCGGGGCAGCGGCAGGTCGGTGACGACCTGCGGGTCGAGGATGCGGACCGCGCCATGCGCCAGCAGCTCGACCGGACGCCACAGCCCGGTATTGCGGTCGCGGATGCCCGGAATCCAGTCCCACCCCTCGGTCGCGACGAAGGTCGGGCCGTCGATCGCCAGCTGTCCGCCATTTTCGCCGACGCCACCCGCGACCGATTGTTCGTGCGGAATGCCGGGATGGGGCGGCGGCGATACGCGGACCGCGATCACATTCTCGCCGGCGACCGGCACGAAATCGAACTGGCCACGGATGAACGCGCCGCGCGTCGTGCCGAGCGCGGCTCCGTTCGCCCAGATTTCGGCGGCATAGTTGATCCCGCCGAACACGATGGTCAGCTTCTTGCCCGCGGCGTCCGCCGGCACGGTGAAGCGCGTGCGATACCAGTAATCCTGCCGCGCCAGCTTTTCGGGAATCTTCAGATTGTTCAGGCCGTAATAGGGATCGGGATAGACCCCGCGATCGACCAGCGTCTGCAGCACGGTGCCGGGTACGGTTGCGGCATGCCAGCTTCCCTTCGGGTTTCCCGGCCGCGACAGCGCTGCGCCGTCGCCCGCGACATCGGGCGCGGCGGCCAGTTGCCAGCCGTTGATCTGCCATCGGCCGGCGGCCAGCGGCTGGACCACCGGCGCGCCCGGCAGCGGCTTTGCCGCCGGTGCGCTATAGGCATCGCCCTTGCTCTGCGGCAGGGTCCACGCGTCCTGCTGCTGCGTCAGCCCGATATTGGCCTGTTTCTGGAACGGCCAGGTGACGCCGACCTCCCACAACTGGACATTGGCGAAGTCGGGACGCGGAAGGGCGGCGATGTCAGCCGCCGCCAGCGCGCGGTCGTGCAGCGTCACCCCGACCAGCGTACCGCCGAAATGGGGCCGACCGGGTATCGCGCGGGCGATATGCAGCGTTTCCTGCGTCGCGGCCGACGGGGCCACGCCGGTCGCGACGCGGCGGCCATCGACATAGATGGCGGCGCGGCGGCCGTCCGAACTGACGGCGACCTGCGTCCAGCGTCCGGGCGTGATGGCAGGGCCGGCAAGGGTCGCATCGCCATCGCGCAGCGCAAGACGCCCGTCGTCGAGCGATAACACGCGCCCGTCGCCGATCGCGACCAGCGGGACGGTGCCGTTCTGTCGGGCGTCGGCCTTGATCCACAGGGTCATGGCGTAGGGGGCGCTGGCCGCAGTCACCGGACCGGTGACGGGACGTTCGATGCCGATCCCGCCGGTCAGGAAGCTGGCGTTATAGGGACCGCCGTTCGCGGGCACCTGTGCCGCGGCGATGCCGCCCCATCCCGCACCGGCCAGCAGCGCTGCCAGAATGCCCAGTTTCATGCGGAAATCCTCTTTGTCAGTTCGGCGCTGATCGCTTCGAGATCGCGGCCACGGGTTTCGGGGAACAGACGCCAGACCAGCAGCGCCTGCAGCAGCATCGCGGCGGCAAAGCCCCAGAAGGGCAAGGCCCGGTCCCACTGCGCAACCAGCGGAAAGGCGAAGGACAGGACGGCATTGGCGACCCAATGGGTCGCGCTGCCGATCGCCTGCCCCCGCGCGCGCACGTCGGTCGGGAAAATCTCGCTGAGATAGACCCAGATGACCGCGCCCTGCGACATGGCGAAGGCGGCGATGAACAGGATCAGCAGCGGCAGCAGCAGGGCGGGCGAGGCCAGTCCCATATAGACCAGCGCGACGCCGCCCAGGGCGATCGCGGTGACGATGCCGCCGCCGATCAGCAGCGGACGCCGCCCGAAGCGATCGATCACGCCCATGCCGATCACGGTCGCGATCAGGTTGGCGACGCCGATCGCGATCGCCTGCACATCGCCCGACACGCCGGTAAAGCCCGCCGCCGCGAAAATGTCGTTCAGGTAATAGAGGATCGCGTTGATGCCCGACAGCTGGTTGAACAGCCCGATGGCGATGGCGAGCAGGATCGGCATGCGATGCGCGCGCCAGTGGAGCCGGCCGGTGCCGCCGCCCTCCGCTGCCGGGATCGCATCCAGCCCGAGCCGGGCAGCGGCATCGGCGGCCTCGTCGCTGCGTCCGCGCGCCGACAACCAGCGCGGGCTTTGCGGCAGGCCGGTCAGCAGGATCAGGAACAGCGCCGCCGGCACCGCCGCGACGCCCAGTTTCCAGCGCCACGCGATATCGGCGGCGACTGCCTGCGCGACCAGATAGTTGCTGAGATAGGCGACCAGGATGCCGGCGACGATGTTGAACTGGAACAGGCCGACCAGCAGCCCGCGCCGCTTCGCCGAACTGATCTCGGCGATATAGACCGGGACCAGGACCGACGATGCACCGATGGCGAGGCCGCCCAGCACGCGAAAGGCGATGAAGCCGGTCAGCGTGGTGGCGATGGCACAGCCGACCGCCGACACGACATAGAGCAGCCCGATGACGCGGAGTACGGCAAGGCTGCCCCAGCGGTCGCCCGGTGCGCCGCTGAACAGCGCGCCGACCAGCGTTCCCCACAGCGCGGCGGAGACGGCGAGGCCGAGGCCCGCTTCGGACAGGGCATATTGGCTGCGCAGGGCATCGGTGACGCCGGAGATGACGGCGGTGTCGAACCCGAACAACAGCCCGCCGAGGCTCATCGCGATGACGGCGCGGGTGTGGGTCGCGCCGCTCATGCGCCTGCCACCCGGGCGAGGAACGCACCATGCGGTTCGGCATGGGACAGGGTCCGCGCGATCGCGGCGCGCATCCGCCCGAAGCTTTCGAGCAGGGCGTCTTCGCCGATCGCGTCGGCCAGCGGCGAATGCCGGTCGGGCAGGTCGCCGAACCCGGCATAGAGGCTCAGCCAGCTGGGGTCCTGGAATGTATCCCATTCGTTGCGCACGAATTCTCCTCCCGAACGCCATGCGTCCAGCTTGATCTGCAAGGGGGCGGGCGGTTCGACCGCGCGGATGGCCTGCCAGAACGGCTCGTCGCGGCCGTTGGCGAGATAATGGAGGAACAGGAAGTCGCGCAGCCGTTCGAATTCCAGCACCGATTGCCGGTTATAGGTGGCGGCGAGGCGGGGATCGCAGTCGCGGTCGGGGAACAGTGCGACGAAGCGTTCCAGGCCCGATTGGATCAGCGAGATGCTGGTCGATTCCAGCGGCTCGAGGAAGCCCGAGGCGAGGCCCAGGCCTACGACATTGCCGCTCCAGAAGCGTGCGCGGTGCCCGGTGACGAAGCGCAGGCGGTTGGGATCGGCGAGCGGGGCTCCTTCGAGCGTCGCGAGCAGCGCGTCCTCCGCATCGGCATCGGACTGGAAGCTGCTGCAATAGACGCTGCCATTGCCGATACGGTGGCGCAGCGGGATACGCCATTGCCACCCGGCCTTGCGCGCGGTCGCGACGGTATAGGGCGTCGGATCGCCCGGCGCGGCGCGGCACGGGATCGCCACCGCACGGTCGCATGGCAGCCAGTGGCGCCAGTCGACATAGGGCACGCCCAGTGCCTCGCCCAGCAACAGGCTGCGGAACCCCGACGCGTCGATCCACAGGTCGCCGGCGATCGTGCGCCCATCTTCCAGCGTCACCTGCGTCACAAGGCCGCGCGGCTGGTCGGTCGCGACCGATACGATCCGCCCGTCGACATGCGCGACCCGGTTGGCAAGCGCGAGGCGGCGCAGCAGCGCGGCAAAGGCGGCGGCATCGAAATGCAGCGCGAAGTTGAACACGCCGATATCGTTGGCCGGCCGGTCGACCGGCGGCAGGAACAGGCCGTTGCGGGCCAGTTGGGTGGCGAGGCAATAGTCGGCGAGCGGTCCGGCCTTGCCCAGCGCGTTCAGTCGCAGCCAGTATTGGTGGAAGGCGACGCCCTCCGCCCCGACGCCATACAGGCCGAAGGGGTGGAAGAAGCGGTGGCCTTCGCCGCCCCAGCCGTCGAAGCGGATGCCGTATTTGATCGTGCCGCCGGTTTCGCGCAGCACATCGGCCTCGCCCAGCTCGATCGCCGACAGGAAGTCGCGGATCGCCGGGACGGTCGCCTCGCCGACGCCGACGGTACCGATCGCCGCGCTGTCGACGACGGTGATCGACAGGTTCAGATGGGCGAGCCGCCGCGCCAGATAGGTCGCCGCCATCCACCCCGCCGTCCCACCACCGACGATGACGATCGATCGAACCGGTTCGTGCGGCATCTGTCCCCCCCGTGTCGCTTGTGTCGTTCGTATCGCCTACTACCGTACCCCCGCGCAGGCGGGGTACGGCCACATTTTGCAAACATTCTGCCCCAGTCGTCACCCCAGCGCAGGCTGGGGTCTCCATGGGGCGGGTGCTGCGGTCCCCTCGCAGAGACCCCGGCCTGCGCTGCGGTGACGAAATGGCCAAGCAGGTGGCGACATGTCGGCAACCCGCCACGTCGCCACGCGGCTCAGAACTTCGCCCGCACGCCGGCGATGAAGCGGCGTTCGTAGATGTTCTCGTTGAACACCTGATCCTGCCAGGTCAGGTAGTAGCGTTCGGTCTCCGCGGTCAGGTTCGATGCCTGGCCGTAGATGCTGAAATGCGGCGTGATGTCGTAGGAGATCGACGCGTCGAGATAGTTGGTCGGTTCCTGATACTGGGCCAGCCCCTGAATGCCACCATAGTTGGACGAGGCGAGCCGCTTCGAGCGGAAGTTGTACGCGACGCGCGCCTGCAACCCGTACTTCTCGAACCAGAGGGCGGCGTTGACCTGATGCTTGCTGTTGTCCTGGAACGGCATCTTGTTGCCGGCGAGGTCGATCTGTCCGGCATCGCCCAGCGACAGCGTGTAGTTCGCGTCGACGCCGAAGCCGCCGAGGAAGCCGCCCACGCCGTAATCGGCGAGCGACTGGCGGGCCGATGCCTCGATGCCCTTCAGCGTACCGCCTTCGCCCTGCGCCAGCGTGTTGGTGACGACCGGGCGACGGATCACGCCGTCATTGTCGGGGATGTCGTTGCGCAGTTCGGTGGTGGTGGTGATGAAGCTGTCGACCGCGATGTAGAAGGCGCCGACCGCGACCAGGCTGGAGCGGCCGGTATAATATTCGAGGCTCGCTTCGGCATTGGTCGCGCGCCACGGGTTGAGGTTCGGGTTGCCGCGCGAATCCGCCGTCCGCGCCTCGAACCGGGCCGGATTGACCTGGGTATTGATCGCATAGTTGACGTTCAGGCCACCGCCCCATTGCAGGAAGTCGAGCACCGTCATCGTCTTGGAGAAGGCGGCCCGGGCGCGCAGCTTGTCGGTTACGTCGAACGCGACGTTGAAGGCGGGCAGGAAGTCGGTGAACTCCCGCTCAGTCGTCACGTCGCCGGCATCGACCCCCGACACGCCATAGGGCTGCGGCGCGCCGACGATGTTCTGGCGGACGTTCAGCCGGGTATTGACGACCTGAAGCCCGCCATTCGCCCGGAACGGCATGCCGAACAGCTCGCCCTCGCCCGAAACCTGGCCATAGCCCGAGATCTGGCGGACGTTGACGGTGAACGAGTCCGCCGGATTGACCAGATTCTGGCTGCCGGGATAGAATTTGTTCTGCCACGCCTCGCTGTCGTCCATCGCGTGCGGGTCGAGCACGTAGAGCGCCGGTGCGCCGGCGGCGGGCAGGGCATATTGCTTGACCAGTCCGGCGAAGACCGGATCGTTCGCCTGCCGGGTATAGCCCGCGGTATAGGCGTTGCCCTGCGCATCGAGCACGGCGCACTTGTTGTCGTTCAGGTTGACGTCGAACGCCTTCCACTTGACGAGGCATCCGCCCGCCGGGTTGGCGGCATTGTCGGTGTTGCCGGCATAGAAGGGCGAGACGCGGTCAAAGGTGAACTGGTCGACATTGCGTTCGCCATAGCGGCCACCGAACGACAGCTTCACACCGTTATCGGCGGTATATTCGCCATCGGCGCGCAGCGCCCACAGATCGCCTTCCTGATACACATTGCCTTCGGACGAGATCGTCTTCAGCCCGTAGCGCGAAGGATCGGACACCTGCGACAGGAAGGCCGGCGAGAAGCCGAACACCGGCGCGCCGCTGGAATAATCGACGGTCGCGGTCTGGCTGTAGATCTGGAAGCCGGTCGGGTTGAACCGACGGTCGCCGCCGAGCGAGGCGGGATAGTTGCCGACGCCGTTATAGGCCCATTGGCTGCCGTTGGTCAGGTTGAACTGGGTATAGGACTGGTCGCGGCGGCGCGACGCCTTGCCATAGATGCCGCGGATCGTACCCTTGAACTGGTCGCTCGGCTGCCAGTCGAGCTGAAGATTATAGTTCTGCGATTCGCTCTTGGTGCGGAAGGTTTCCGAATAGCTGTCAAAGTTGGGCAGGCTGTAGGTATATTGCTGCACCGTGTTGACGTTGTAGCCGCCGACGACCGCGCCGGTATCGCGCGACTTGGTCGGCAGGAACGGCGACGACAGCCAGTCGACGTTGGAAAACTGGAAACCGGCGGTGCGGTCATATTGCGTCTGCCGCGTGTAGAAGCCGTCGGCGGTCAGTTTGAGCGCATCGTTGATCTCGAACTGGAGCGAGGCGTTGGCGCCGAAGCGTTCGCGGTTGGTGATGCGGTTCCACGCGGTGTGTGACTGCGGCGTGATGAACGCGTCATTGGCATCGCCGTCGCCGTTCACGTCATAGCCGATGATCGCGCCCTGCGCATTGCGCACCGGCGTGCCGCGGCTGACGCCGTTGTTGCCGACCGCGAACGCGCCCGGGTTGGTCGCGCTACCGCCTTCGTTGTTCAGCGCGACGCCGTAATCCTGCACGCCGCGGAAGCTGTTGCCGAGCGTCAGGTCGCTATAGGCGGCCGACACCAGCACGCCGAAGCGATCGCCATGATAGGCGATCAGGCCGTTGGCCGACGGGCTCCAATTCTTGGTCTCGTCGCCATATTGCCCTTCGGCGGCCGCCGACAGCGTCAGCCCGCTCTTCAAATCCATCGGCCGACGCGTAAGCAGGTCGACCGTGCCGGACAGGCCCGCCTGTTGCAGCGACGCGGTCGGCGACTTGAACACCGTCGCGCCGGAGAAAAGCTGCGAGGGAATGTCGGTGAAGTTCGGCTGGACCGTCGTCACCGAATTGGCGCCGAGGAACTGTTCGCCGTTCATCAACGTGGTGACCTGCGGCAGGCCGCGGATGTTGACCGCGCCGCCTTCACCCGCCTCGCGGCGGATCTGTACGCCCGGAATGCGTTGCAGCGAATCCGAGATGGTGACGTCGGGGAGCTTGCCGATATCCTGCGCGCTGATCGCTTCGACCACGCTGGCGGCGTTGCGCTTGATTTCGACCGAGCGGGCCTGCGATGCACGGATGCCGGTCACGACGATCTCGTCGCCGGTGGCATCGACCTGTTCGGGGGCGGCGACCGCATCGGCGGGGGTGGTCGGCGCGGCGGGGGTGTTGCCGACCCCGGTTTGCGCCCAGGCGCCGCCCGATGCTGCCAGACCAAAAACCGATACTGCACCCAGCAATACCGAACGAACTACCGTCGACGAGTCGTAGCGCATCGGACCTCCCCAATGTTTCGTCAGGCGATCCGTTCGCCGCCTGATTCGATTAATTAAATTGATTATTCTTTTTGCGCCGCGATCTGTCAACCGGGGAGGTCATTCGGAAGGATGAATATTCGCGACGCATCTGCCCGGCCGGTCAGCGGCGGAAGTGCAGCACCGTGATCGAGTGGGCCGGGAAACTGTAGTGGTCGGGGATGGTGCCCAGCGTGCGGGACCGTTCCGCCACGACATTCTCCTCCGGCCGGTCGAGCGTATTGGCGCTGCGCGGCGAAGGGGCCGACAGTTCGTGCAGATCGACCCGGCGATAACCGGCCGGTCGCGCGATGCGGGTTGCGACCGCCCGGTCGGGATGCCGGTTGACGACGAACACGCTGATCGTGCCACCGGCATCGTCGATCGTCGCGGCGGTGTCGAGCGAGCGCTGCTGTTCCGCGCCGGGCAGCGCGAGCACCGGCGAGGGCAGGGTCGCCGACAGCCGGTGGCTGCCACAGAAGCGACGATAGAGCGCCATGACGAACCAGATGGTCTGCGCGATCGATCCGGTCGCATTGGTCAGGATCGGCGCCAGCACGTTCACCGTCTGTGCCCAGGTCGCCATGCCGATGATGTCGGCATTGCGGATCATGACGTTGTACAGCGTCGCCGTCGCCAGCGCGTGATTCCAGTCGTACCGGGTTTCCATGTTGTAGACGCCGCCGCCGGCATCTTCCCATATGCCGATTTCATCGAGCGCGATCATCATCGGCGCCGCGCGGGGCGGGAAGCGATACCATTTGTTGAATTCGGTCACCCGCGGCGGGGCGAGGCGGGCGATCTGGTCCCGGATCGTGCCGATCGTCGCCTCGGTATCGTCGGCGCTCTTGATGAGCGACAGTGGCACGCCGCCCTGCGTCTTGGGATAGAGATGGAGCGCGAGATAGTCGGCAACGGGGTGCAGCTCGTGGACGACCCGTTCGTTCCACGCCTGTCCGCCGCCCGCCGCGATCAGCTTGATCGACGGGTCGTGCAATTTCATCAGCTTGGCATAATACCATGCCTCCCGCACATAGTCGGCCGGGTCCTGCAACCGGCCGGCATCGGGTTCGGCGTCCTCTTCGTTGCCCAGCCCCCAATATTTCACGGCATGCGGCGCGTCGAAGCCGTTGCGGCGACGCAAATCGGCATAATGGGTCCTGCCGGTGCCGTTGCAATATTCGACCCAGTTCGACGCTTCCTCGGCGGTGCCGACACCCATGCTGACGGTGATGAACGGTTCGGCCTTGAGTTCGCGGGCGTAGCGAATGAATTCGTCGGTGCCGAAATGATTGTCCTCGACCCCGCCCCAGATCAGGTTGGGGCGGACACGACGCGTCGCCCGCGGGCCGATCCCGTCCTCCCAATGGTAGATTTTCGTTACCGTACCGCCGGGAAAGCGCAGGATCGTCGGTTGCAGTCCCAGCACCTTGGCCAGCACGTCACGCCGGAAGCCGTTGGCGTCGGAGAGCGGCGATCCCTCCTCGAAGATGCCGCCGGTAATCGAACGGCCGAGAAATTCGATGAACTGCCCGAAGATCAGCGGCGAGATCGGCGCCCGCCGCCCGGCGGTATCAATTTCGAGCGTGCCGACGCTCGTCCCGCCGACTTGCGCCCGTGCCAGCCGCGGAAGGCCGGTCGTCGCCACGATCGCCGATCCCGCCTTCAATATGTCGCGCCTGGCCCACATCATCGCCGCATCCCTCCGTTGCTGTCCGCCGCCCCATAGCAAGGACTGCGGATTTGTCAGAGTATTTTGCGACGAAGCGCGCTACGTCAATTACTTAGCCGGCGGGGTGGGCAGCGCATAGACCGTCAGGGCATCTCCCAGCTTCGTCTCGAACCGGGCGTGACCGGTCGCGCCGATCGCGACATATTGGCGACCGCGATGCATATAGGTCATCGCCGAGGACTGGCCGCCGGCGGGCAGTCGCGCCGACCATAGCAACCGCCCGGTGGTGGTTTCGAACGCGCGCAGATAATGGTCCTGCGCGGCGGCGATGAAGGTAAGGCCCCCGGCGGTCGTTACTGCGCCGCCCAGGTTCGGCGTACCGATGACGATGCGCAACTGCGACGGAATGCCCAGCGGCCCGGTATCGCGGCCGGTTCCCAGCGGTTGCGACCAGAGCAGCCGACCGCTGCGCAGGTCGGTCGCGGCGATATAGCCCCAAGGCGGCGCGATGCAGGGCACGCCCAGCGGCGACAGCCACATCGGCCGGTCGACGCCATAGGGTGCGCCCTTCTGCGGGGCGACCGCCTGGTCGGGGCGACGTCCGCCATCGCCGATCGCCGGATCGGCGACATCGGCGCGGGGGATCAGCTGGACACGGTTGGGCAGGCGGCTGTGGTTGCTGATGATGACGCCGCGCGCGGGGTCGAGTGCGATTCCGCCCCAGTTCATGCCGCCGACGGTGCCGGGGAACAGCAAGGTCCCTAGGCCCTTGCCGGTCGGCGGGGTGTAGATGCCGTCATAGCGCATGCGGTGGAACTGGATCCGGCACAGCGCGGCGTCGAGCGGGGTCAGGCCCCAGCTATGACGCGCATCGATGCGTTCGGGATCGCGTTCCGGACGCCCCGACAGATTGGGATATGCTACCGATTGCGGTTGTACCGGCGACAGCCGGTCGCCCGGCATGCCGTCGGTCGGGACCGGGCGATAGTCGACCGGCGTGACCGGGCGACCGGTGCGGGCATCTAGGACGAACAGCGACCCGGTCTTCGTTGCCTGGATCACCACCGGCCGTGCCGCGCCGCCCACCGGGAGCGTCGTCAGCACCGGCTGTGCGCCCGAATCATAGTCGAAACGGTCCCGCTCGACGGTGCGGAATGCCCAGCGGGTCGCCCCGGTCGCCAGGTCGACCGCGACGACCGCGCTGCTGAAACGGTCGTCCTCCGGATCGCGATTGCCGCCCCAATGGTCGTTGCCGGCATTGCCGGTCGCCAGCAGCACCAGCCCGAGCCCGGCATCGCCCGAGATGACGTTCCAGACGTTCGGCGTCCCCTTGGGCCAGGTCTGGTCCGCGTCGAGCGGGGCTCGGGCGTCGCTGCGCTTCGCGTCCCACGCCCAGCGCAGCGCACCGGTGGTGGCGTCATAGGCGCGCACGACGCCGGACGGCGCGTCGCGGCGCTGGTTGTCGCTCACCTGCTGCCCGACGACGACCATGTCGCCGATGACCGATGGGCCGGAATTGCTCGACGCATGGCCGGGTTCCTTGAGGCCCATGCCGGCGGTCAGGTCGACCGTGCCGTCGCGCCCGAAGCCCGGGCAGCGCCGCCCGGTCCGTGCGTCCAGCGCGATCAGCCGGCCATCGGCGACTGCGACGAAGATGCGGCGGGCGCAGATTGCTGCGCCCTCGCCTGGTGCCGCATGATAACCAACGGTGCGGCATGCGACCGAGAAGGCGGATTCGAGCGTGCGCGGCGCGATGGTCGGCACGAACCGCCATTTCTCGCGCCCGGTCGCCGGGTCCAGTGCGAAGACACGGTTGCGTGGCGAGCATAGAAAGAGGGTGTCGTCGGCCTTGAGCGGGGTGTTCTGCGCCGAGAAGAAGACGCGTCCGTCCTGTTCGGGCAGGTCGCCGGTGTGGAACCGCCATGCTTCGCGCAGGGAGCCGACATTGGCCGGCGTGATCTGCGTCGCCGGGGAATAGCGCGTGCCGGCATTGGTGCCGCCGAAGGCGGTCCAGTCGGTGTCGGCTGGGCCGGGGGCAACCGCGACGGCGGTTCGCGCGGTTCCGGGACGCTCCCAGAAGAAGGCGAGGGTGGCGGCAATGGTCAGCAACAGGCCGACCGCGCCGATCGCGACGGTGCGCAACGGGCGGGTGCCGAGGGGTATCAGCCCGACGACGGCGGACGCCAGTACCAGCGCGCCGAGCAGGCCGACCCGACCGGCAAGGTCGAAGCCCCAGGACTCCATCCACCCCTTGCCCGCGATCTCGACCAGCGACCACAGCAAGGTGACGAGCAGCGCGACCCCACCGGCCACGACCGCCGTTGCCGGACGGCCGCGCCATGCGACGACGGCGCCTGCGACCAGCAGCAGGCCGGTGACGAGATAATAGGCGGTGCCCCCCAGCGTCACGAGCCACAGTCCCAGCGCCGTCATCGCTGCGCCGAGCAGGCCGGTAAGGGTCTGTAGCCCCAGGAACAGGATGCGGGGAGCGTTCATGCGGCCAACTCCCGGGAGGTGCAGCGCAAGGCGGCGGAGGTATCGTCGCGCATCACAGACACGCCGGCACGACGGCGATCGGGGCGAAGGTAATGAGCGTCGCGGCGAACCCAACCCACCCGAGCGCGGCTGCCGCACGATCGAGGCTGGTCGCGCGGAACCGCCGCAGCCACAGCGCGATCCCCGCCGTCGCGGCGAGCGAGAATGCCCAGCCGGCCAGCAGGACGGCGCGATGGACGCTCATACCGCCGACGCCGGCTCCCGCCCACCCGCCGGAGCAGCCGAGACCATGCAGGGCGTAGATCAGGCAGAAGGCCACGGCCCATCCGATCAGGCCCGCCGAAAGGCGCAGCAGCACGATCATGCGAGCCACCCCGGCAGCACGAGCAGGATCGCGACGAGGACGCCGACCCCGGCGGCATGATCGCTCCACAGCCGGACGATCCGCGCCTCGCCGCCACGCGTCGCCGAATGAAAGCCGCTGCGCGCCCGCGCCACCAGGAACCCACCCATGATCGCGGCCAGCGCGGCGTGGAAGACCGCATAGGCTACGAGCATCGCGCTGACCGCGGCATAGGCATGGGTGGTGGGGCCGGGGGCTCCGGTCAGCAGCCAGCCCAGCGCCGCCACGATCGCGACCTGCCCGCCCAGCAGCAGCGGATGGTTCCCCCCGCGCCCGCCAAGGCCCGCCGCGACCGCGCCAACGACCGCGACCAGCGGCACCAGCAGCGATGGTTCGATCAGCCGGGGCGGGGGCCAGTTGGGCGCGATGGTCCACAGAAAGGCATAGCCGAACAGCAACGACGCGAAGAGCGTCGCGCTGGCGCACAGTGCGAAGATGCTGCCCCACCAGCCGGTCGTGCGCGCGGCCTCGAAGCTGGTCGGCAGCGACAGGCCGTCACCGACCGCGACCGTCCCCACGTCGCGGCGGATGCCGTTGCTCCACGCCCAGCGCCAGCCGAGCCAGACCACGCCCAGCAGGAACACCGGCGCGACGATATAGACCCCGGCCAGCATCGCGAGGAAGAAGCCGCCCAGCATCGCGGCGGTGCCGATCGGCAGCCAGCTATTGCCCGGCAGGATCGTGACATGGTCGGGCGCGCCGGTGGTCATGTCCACCGCCAGCGTCTCGCGCCAGCCGTGGCGCGGCGTCGCCAGCAGCCCCCGGCCGCGCGCGAGCGACACGCCCAGATCGGGATCGTCGGCCAGCGGATCGCGGGTCGCCACCGTCGGCAGGCTGGCGAAGTTGTACGCCGTCGACGGGATCGGCATCGCCCATTCCAGCGTCGTCGCCCCCCAAGGGTTGCGGCGATGGATCCGCCCCAGCCAGATCTGCAGCACGACGTCGATCAGGAACAGCGCAAAGCCGAACGCCTGCAGGAAGCCGCCGACCGACGACAACAGGTTCAGCCATGTCCAGCCCATCCCCTCGGGATAGGTATCGATCCGCCGCGGCATCCCCAGCAATCCGGTCAGGTGCATCATGAAGAAGGTGAGGTTGAACCCGATGAAGATCAGCCAGAACGCCGCTTCCCCGATCCGCATCACCCGTTCGCGCCCGGTGATGTGCGGCAGCCAGTAATAGGCGGCGGCCAGCATCGGGAACACGAACCCGCCGACCAGCACGTAATGGAGATGCGCGGTGACGAAGGCGGTGTCGTGCGCCTGCGCGTCGAACGGCACCATCGCCAGCATGACGCCGGTCAGCCCGCCGATCACGAACACGATGAAGAAGCCGATCAGGTAGAGCATCGGCAGCTTCATTTCCGGCCGCCCCTGCCACAACGTCCCCAGCCACGCGAACACCTGCACCGCGGTCGGCACCGCGACCAGCGCGGAGGCGGCCGAAAAGAAGCCGAGCGCCATGTGCGGGATGCCGGTGGTGAACATGTGGTGCACCCACAGCCCGAAGCTGAGGAACGCCAGCGCCATGATCGCCGCGACGATCGCGCCGTGCCCGAGCAGCCGGGTACGCGCCATCACCGGCAGGATGGTCGATACCGCGCCGGCGGCGGGCAGGAAGATGATGTAGACCTCCGGATGGCCGAACAGCCAGAATAGATGCTGCCACAGCAGCGGCGATCCGCCGAGTTCGGGTGCATAGAAGGGCCAGCCGAACGCCCGCTCGACCTCCAGCAGGATCGACCCCAGGATCAGCGGCGGAAAGCCGAAGACCATCATCCCCGCCGTCCCCAGCAGATACCAGGCGAAGATCGGCATCCGGTCGAGCCGCATGCCCGCCGCGCGCAGTTTCAGGATCGACACGGTGATCTCGATCGCGGCGCACATCGCCGAGATTTCGACGAAGGTGATGCCGAGCAGCCAGACGTCGGAATTGATACCCGGCGTATAGGCCTTGCCCGACAGCGGGGGATACAGGAACCAGCCCGCATTGGGCGCGACCCCGGCCAGCATCGCGACGATGATGATCGTGCCGCCGAACAGGTAGCACCACCAGCCGAGCGAGGAGAGGCGCGGAAACGCCAGGTCGCGGCTGCCGAGCATCTTGGGCAGCAGATACATCGTCAGCCCTTCGAACATCGGGATGGCGAACAGGAACATCATGATGCTGCCATGCATCGTGAACAGCTGGTTATAGACCTCCGGCCCGACAAAGGCGCTGCGCGGCGTGGCGAGCTGTGCGCGGATCAGCATCGCCAGCACACCGCCGATCGCGAAGAAGACGAAGGCCGCGACGATGAACCGCTTGCCGATATCGCTATGGTTGACCGATCGGAAATGACCGCGCCAGCCCGGCTCCGTGCGCCAGATCGCGGTCAGTTCGCGGTGCAGTTTCAGCGCGCTCATCGTTCCCCTCCCGTGAACGCGGCCCATCCCGCCGCGTCATGCGCGACGACGGTGAAGCCATGGTCCTTGTGCCCGACCCCGCAATATTCGGCGCATTTGCCGCGATAGATGCCCGGCGCATCGGCGATCACCCGCAACCGGTTGGTATGGCCGGGGATCGCATCCATCTTTCCGGCCAGCCGCGGGATCCACAGGCTATGGATCACATCGGTCGAGGTGATGACGAGGTCTGCGGGCCGTCCGGCCGGGATGTGCAGCACGTTCTGCGTGGCGATGCCGCCCGGATGGACGACGTCCCACGCATATTGCCGCGCCGCCACGCGTATCTCGACCGCCGCCGCATCGGCCGTCGGCAGCGTGCCGATGCCGACGCTGAGCGCATAGCCGACCAGCGAGAGCAGCACGACGCCGGGCATGGCAAGGCCCAGCACGCCGATCCACAACCGCCCCGATGCCGCGCGGCGCTCGGCACTCCGGCGGCGGAACGCGAGCGCGAGGAGCACGAAAACCAGCCCGGCAAGGAGCGTCGATCCGCCCAGCATCACCCACCACATCGTCGCGACCGAACGGGCATGGGGACCGGCCGGATCGATCGTCGACAATTCGCCCGTGCAACCGGACAGCGCGACGAGCGTTGTCGCGCACATGCCGGCGCGGCCCGCCCCGGCCCGGAGAATAGCTGCCCCATGTCGACCGATTCCGCGCACACCGACACGGCCGAAACCCGGCTGGTCGATCCCATCGAGCAAAAGGAAGCGTTTCATCGCACCGAATCCAAGATCGCGGTGGCGGGCCATCCCATCCACGCCATGCTGGTCGCCTTTCCCATCGCGCTGACCACCTGCACGCTGGGCGCCGACCTGTTGTACTGGTGGACCGGCGACACTTTCTGGGCGCGCGCCGCTTTGTGGGCGTCGGGCGCCGGGTTTCTGTTCGGCGTGCTCGCCGGCATCGCGGGGACGGTCGAGCTGTTGCTGGTGCCCGGCATCCGTGCGCGTTCGGCCAGCTGGACGCATTTCATCATCGCGGTCATGCTGTTGTCGATCCTCGGCGCGAACTGGGGCCTGCGGCTGACCGGATATGAACAGGCGGTGCTGCCCTACGGGCTGCTCCTCTCGCTCTTCGCGGTCGCCTTTACGGGCTTCACCGGGTGGCACGGCGGCAAGCTGGTGTTCGAGTATCAAATCGGTGTCTCTTCGACAGGAAGCTGACGGTTCTGCGGTGACTTGAGCCAGGCCGGCGCGATGTCCGGCACGACCGGCTTGGCGAGCACCAGCAAGAGGACGACGGTCATCGTCAGGATGCTGGCGACGACCAGGGGCACGGCCGATGGCGGCGCATATTCCCCGCGCCGCTCGCTCATCAGCAGCACGACATGGCCGACAAAGGCATGAAGGCACACGAGCAGGCCGACCGCGACGAGCTTGGCGAACATCCACGGTTCGAACACGCCGCGCAGATAGATCAGCGCGGTGCCCGCCGCGATCGCCACGACCGCCGCCGGGGTGACGATCATCGTATAGCTGTCATGCGTCAGCAGTCGCAGCCGGGCATAGGTCGTCTGCGCCTCGTCGCGGCTATGTTTGGCGAGCACCAGCGGCAGCGCGATCAACCCGGCGCACCACAGGATCAACGCGGCGATGTGCAGCGCCTTGACGATGCTCAGGATCATGCCGCCACCATTCGGCGCCACGACGACCGCATCACCAGCGCCCCGATGACGGCATAGGGGATCAGGCCGAGCACCCACATCGCCAGACCGGCCAGCTGCTGATCGGCCAGCGGCCCGATGCCGAACGGCACCGTCGTCGACAGGTGCGTGGCATACAGGGGCCGCGCGACGAAGGTCAGGATCGCACCCAGCATCCCCATCTGTGCCGCGCCCACGCCGATCAGGGCGAGTGCCAGTGGCGGGGCGGCGTGGCGCACCGCCCGCCAATAGACCCAGGCGCTGCCCAGCAGGCTGGCCTGCATCACCCAGTACAGCGCCCTGTTGGCGAGGGCGGCGTCATAGGCGGCGGGCAGGTGCCATGCCCACAGCACGCTGGTGGAAAGCGCGAACGCGATGCTCGGGCTCGGCGCGCTACGTCCAGGCAGCGCGGCGGCCAGCAGCGGGGCGGCGACGCCGATCAGGAGCAGGTGGTGAAGCGTCCGGGCGGAGAACAGCGCCACCGACAGCGCGCATAGCGGCGACAGGAAAGCGATCCCCAGGACGATCGTCGCGACGATACCGCTCGACCGCCGCCTCGCTGGCAGGCGCGTGAACATCGCCGCCGAAAGTATCAGTAAAACAACGAGAAACAGATCGGTGTTCCACCGCCAATACCATGTCGCGGCGTCAGGCGCAGTACCGCAATAGCTGCCCAGTATATCGATCATTGCTTCCCCTCTTTTACACGTAACGCGTGCGACAATTCCCGGGTCCGTGACGGGTTTGAAACAAAATGTTGCTGCGATATTTTCCGGGGAACTCAGAATCTTGGCGGCGATGCGTGGTGATCGTTGCCGGACGCTGCAATAGTGATCGCATCAGGCGTAATCTGCTGATGGCGCCAGTTGCGGATATTGCGTCGGTTATACCTTATAACGCCGCACCTGCGGCCGACGCAGTGCGCGGAATCAACCTGCGTTGGTTAATTCCGTCCGCAAAATGCTGGAAACGCAACGGCTTGCCGTAAGCAGAATCGCGACCGGCGTTCGATCATCCTCCGTCGACCCAGTCCAACAGTCGGGTGACACAGGAGGATGTATGCGAGTTTCCCATACCCAGGCGCGTTCCGGCCGGTCGAACCGGTTGCTGAAGATCCTGCTCGGCACGACCATCTCCATCGGCGCCGCCACGGCGCAGCAGGCGGCCGCACAGACGCGCGTCGTCAGCGCCTGTAGCGGCGTCCAGCTGCCACGCTCGGTCGTGACCTATATCGTCGCACCGGTGGTGACCGGGATTACCGCGCCGATCGAGCAGACGGTGAACGGCATCCTGAACCTGCCGCTGCTCGGCGCCGTCCTGCCGCCGCTCAACACCAATGCGACCGGCCTGCTGAACCAGGCGGCGTCGGGCGCGCCGATCACGTTGCAGGTGCTCGACACCAACGGCAACATCGTCGGGCCGAACGACCAGTGCCAGATGACGGCCGATGCGATCAGCCTCGATAGCTCGGCCGGCCTGTCGATCGGCGGCAACCGGATTTCGGGCCTGGGCCTCGACGGTACGCCGTCCTTTGCCGCCGACGTCAACGCCATCGCCTTCGGCAACAACGCCCGCGCCGAAGCCGGTGCGACGGGCAGCATCGCCTTTGGCACCAATGCACAGGTGACGGCGGCGAACAGCGTCGCGCTGGGCGCCGGGTCGATTGCCGGGCGGGGGGCGCAGACCGGTTATACCGCGATCGGGCTGACCGGCACGCAGAACTCGGCCGGTGAAGTATCGGTCGGGACCGCGGGCGGCCTGCGGCAGATCACCAATGTCGCGGCGGGATCGGCGGCGACCGATGCGGCGACCGTGGGTCAGGTTACGGGCGTAGCCGATCGGGTCACCGCACTGGCCGCGAACACCATCGGCTATGACGACGCGACCCGGGCACGCGCGACGCTGGCCGGGGCGGGTGGCACCGTCCTCGCCAATGTCGGGGCAGGCGCGCTGAATGCGACGTCGACCGAGGCGGTGAACGGCGCGCAGCTGTTCGCGACCAACGGCCGCGTCGATGCGAACACCGCCGCGATCGGCGGTCTCGACACCCGGGTTACCGCCAATACCCAGACCATCGTCGCGCTGCAGGGGTCGACGGCCAACGCGGTTCGCTACGACGTCGATGCCGCCGGGGTCCGCACCGGCGGCGTCACGCTGGTCGGCACCACCCCCGGTGCGGCGGTTCGGCTCGGCAATGTCGATGCCGGCGCGCTGTCGGCGACCTCGACCGATGCGGTCAACGGGTCGCAGCTCTTCGCGACCGACCAGCGGTTGGGGGCGGCGGTCGCGTCGCTCGCGGCGCTCGACACGCAGGTCACCGCCAACACGTCGCAACTGGCGGCGCTCGGTGCCAGCGCGGTGCAGTATGACAATGTCGCCCGCGACCGGCTGACGCTGGGCGGTAGTGCGGGCACGGTGCTCGCGAACGTGGCGGCCGGCAGCGTGTCGGCCAATTCGACCGAGGCGGTGAACGGCGCGCAGCTGTTCGCGGTGAATGCCCAGGTCGCCGCCAATACCAATGCGATCGCCCAGATGGGGAACGGATCGCTCGGCCCGGTCCGCTATTCGACCGCCGCCACGCCGACCACCCCCAATGGCGGCACGGTGACCGACGACCTGACGCTGGTGGGCGCCAGCGGCGGGGCGGTGGCGCTCCACAATGTCGCCGGCGGGACCGTCGGCGCAGGGTCAACCGACGCGGTGAATGGGGACCAGCTGAACACCACCAACCAGGCAGTGGGCGTGCTAGCCGGACGGACGACGACGCTCGAAACCGTGGTCGCCGGCCAGACGACGCAGATCGCGGGCAACACGGCAGCGATCGCCGACTTGCAGGCCAACGTGACCGGCACGGGGTCGGCGGTGACCAATCTGACGACGCGGGTAGACGCCAATTCGACGGCGATCACCAATTTGCAGACGCAGGTCGGCAACCAGCCGCTGAAATATGCCGATGCGGCTTCGCCGACTACGCCGAATGGCGGTACGTTGACCGACGATGCAACCCTGGTGTCGGCCAGCGGCGGTGCGGTCGGGCTGCACAATCTCCGCGCAGGCAACGTCGCGATCGGTTCCACCGACGCCGTCAATGGCGGGCAGCTGGCCGAAACGAACCTGCAGGTTGCCGCGAACACCAGCGCCATCTCGACGCTGGCCAATTCGCTGGCGGGCAGCACGGTCAGCCCGATCCAGTACAGCAATCCGGACAGCCCGACCGCGTCGAACGGCGGCACGCTGACCAACGATGTCACGCTGGTCGGCGCCAATCCGGCTGCCGCGGTCACGCTGCACAATGTCGCAGCTGGCAGCGTTGCCGCCGGATCGACCGACGCGGTCAATGGCGGGCAGTTGTTCGCCGTGGCGCAGCAATCGTCGAACAGCCTGCAATATGACCGGGATGCGACCGGTGCCCGCACGAACCAGATCACGCTGGCCGGTGGAAATGCGGCGGCGCCGGTGACGATCGCCAATGTCGCCGCCGGTACGGTTGCCGCCGGTTCGACGCAGGCGGTGAATGGCGGGCAGCTCTATGCCGTCAACCAGACTGCGCAGGCGGCGCTGACATTGGGGGCGAATTCGGTTCAGTATGACGGGTCGGGCAACGTAACGCTGGGCAATGCGGCCGGTACGCCGGTGGCGCTGCGCAACGTCGCGGCCGGAACCGCGGCGACCGATGCGGTCAATCTGGGCCAGTTGCAGGCCGGGTTGCAAAGCGTCGCCAGCCAGACTGCGAACTATATCGACAGCCGGATCGCCGATATCGGGTTCGACCTGGGCACGTTGCGGCGCGACCTGAGCGCCGGATCGTCGGCCGCGATGGCAGTCGCCGCGCTGCCGCAGGCGATGGAGCCGGGCGCGACGATGATTGCGATGGGCGGCGGCACCTATCGCGGGCAATCGGCCATCGCATTCGGCGCATCGCGCGCCTTTGCCGATGGCCGCGCAGTGGTGAAGGTCGGCGGAACCTATGACAGCCGGGGATTTGGCGGTGCCAATGCCGGGGTCGGGTTCCAGTTCTGAACAGACAGACGCCGGGGCCTGACACGGCCCCGGCGTCCTTTTGCGGGAGGGCAATGGAATGGGACTGTTCCTGAACTGGCTGAAGCTGCACGCCACCGCCAGGCGGCCGCCCCGGACGGCCGGTCACGACTATCACGCGGCGCGATGTGAACAGGAACTTGCGATGGCCCGCACCGCGCGGTCGTCGGCCGCGGCGGACGCGCATCGCAAGCTGGCCGCCGCGCATCGATCGGCGTCTTAGCGGGAACGGGGCGGCAGCGTGGGCGACCGATGATCCCTAGACCGGATCGTCGTCGCCCGCGGCCGGCACATCCGTCCGGACGACAAGCTGCGACCGGGGCGTCGTATCGACCTGCAGGGTGAACACATCCGGCCGCGAATAATGGCCGGCGACGTCGAGGTCGTAGCGTCCGCGCACCACGTCGTCGAGGTCGACCGTCGCGGCCAGCACCCCTTCGCGACCGTGCAGCGGACCGGCGACGACCTCGCCCATCGGGTTCACGATGATGCTGCCGCCCTTGATCCGCTCGGTCGCCGGGTCTTCGCCGGCAAAGGCAGCATAGTCGTCCGGCGCATCGGCGCGGGTCATGTACTGGCACGCGCTGAGCATGAACATCCGCCCTTCATAGGCGATATGGCGCATCGACGCCTGCCAGATATCGCGTTCGTCCACGGTCGGCGCACACCATAGCTCGATGCCGCGCGCATACATCGCCTGCCGCAAGGGCGGCATGTAATTCTCCCAGCAGATCGCCGCGCCGATCCTGCCGACCGGCGTGTCCAGCACCGGAAGGGTCGATCCATCGCCCTGACCCCAGACCAGCCGTTCGCTGGCGGTCGGCATCAGCTTGCGATGCTTGCCGATCAGCGCCCCGTCCGGACCGAAGAAGAGCGCGGTGCAGTAGAGCGTCGTGCCGTCGCGTTCGATGACGCCGGTGACCAGATGGGCCTTCATGTCGGCCGCAAATCCGCCGATCGTGCGGACTTCCGGCCCGTCCATGTCGATCGCCGCGCGCCAGTAGCGTAGATAATCCTCGCGCCCCTGCGGCGTACGCGTGCCGACCCGGGCGCCGAAGTCGAGGCCCTTGGGATAGCCGCCGATATAGGCCTCCGGAAACACCGCGAGTTCGACGCCTTCGCCCTTGGCGGCGTCGCAATGCGCGGCCATCCGCTCCAGCGTGCGGGGGGTATCGAACAGGGTCGTTCCGGCCTGGACGACGGCGACGCGATGTTGGCGCATGCTGAGCTCCTTTGATGATGGCACCAATTTGACGCGGTCCACCGCATCGTTCAAACCGCATATCGCGATGCAGATTATCGGTCTCAACGATACCGCGCGGGTGGATTACAACCTGGTCACCGCGTTCCTGGCCATCTGCCGCGAACGCAGCGTGTCGCGTGCCGCCGCGCACCTGAACCTCAGCCAGTCCGCGGTGAGCGGATCGCTCGCCCGGTTGCGGCGGATGGTCGACGATCCGCTGTTCGTGCGCAGTCGTGACGGAATGCAGCCCACCCCCAGAGCGATCGAGATCGCGCCATCGCTCGAAGCGGCGCTGGCGCAGATGCACGATGCCTTGTCGCCGCAGCGGGCGTTCGCGCCGGCCGAGCTGGCGCGCGCGGTGACGATCGGCATGTCGGACGACTTCATGCTCGCCTGCGGGCCGGCGCTGCTGCACCGGGTCGCGGTCGCCGCGCCGCGTGCGTCGATCATCATCCGCCAGTGCAACCGCCAGACCATCGAGGACGATCTGGAATCCGGCCGGATCGAGCTGGCAATGGTCGCAAGCCCCGCCCGTCGCAGCCGGACGACCCGGCAGCTGGAAATCGGCACATCGGGCTATCGCTGCCTGGTCGATCCCGCGTGGGTCGACGTGCTGCACCCGATGACGCTCGACGCCTATGTCGGCCTGCCGCATGTCCTCGTCTCCTATTCCGGCCGATCGGGGGCGGTCGATCAGGCACTGGCGGCGATCGGGCGCACGCGCCATGTCGCCGCGGCGCTGACGCAATTCGCGGCATTGCCGTCCTTCCTGCTCGGATCGGCGCGGGTGGCGACGCTGCCGTCGCATGCCGCGCTTGCGCTGTGCCGTCACGCCCCGCTGCACAGTTTCGACCCGCCGATGGCGATGGAGCGCTATCCGGTAGCGCTGCTGTGGCGACGCGACCGGGACGCCGACCCGACCAGCGGCTGGCTGCGGGAGTTGCTGCGCGACGCCTGGCGGGAGGGCGGTGCGGAGCCGGCCGACGCGCGCTAGGCGGCTACCGGTTGCCGCGGTCGGCCATCGTGGGATGCGTTGCATCGGACCGGAGGTGGGGCAGGTAGTCGGCGGCTGGCGGATGCCATATCCATCGGAAATGGGTGCAACTGTCCTTCCCCACGGGCCCGAACCCCGCGCGACGGTACAATGCCTGCGCCCGGACATTGTCGCGGGCTACGTCCAGCAGGATCGCGGCACGCGCCGGAATGGCTTCGTCCATCAGACGGTTCAGTACGATCCGGCCGATGCCGTGGCCCTGCGCTTCGGCGACCAGCGCGAGGTCGACGACCAGCCAATGGCGGGCGTCACGAACCAGGCATATCCGGCCGACCGCCATCCCGTCGTACAGGATCATGCGTCGATCGGCGTCCGGATGCACCGTCGCGATATGATGTTCCTGCAATCGGTGCTGCTGGTCGAGCAGTTGGGCGAGCAACGCCGATGGCAGGTCGACGCCGGGCGGTGCACGCCAGTGGCCGGCATGGGCGTGGCGAATCACGGAAGTATCGGTGGCGCATTCGTGGCGGAAACGGATCCTGTCCGGTCGTATCTCTGCCCGGTCCTTCTTGCCCCATTCAGCCTGATCGTCGATGGTGGTCATGGAGAGGGGACCCGCTATGCATTTGATGACGCCCGAAGATTTTCTGCCGTGGGTCGGCAGGACGGTGAAGGTGAACACCCTGCCGCAATCGGTCGAGGTGCGGTTGGACCGCGTGGAGACGTCGCCGCGCCTGCCCGCCGGTCTCGACTTCCGGCAGCCCTTTTCGCTGGTCTTCGAAGCGCCGCTGAACGTCGTGTTGCTCGACCTTGCCTACGAATTCGATTGCGGGCGCGGCGGGCCGTACAGCATTTTCATCAGCCAGCGTCCGCCCCTGCGCGATCGTCGCATCTATCAGGCGGTATTCAACTGATTGGCAAATAGCCGGCACCCCGTCCCGCGGGACAGGATGCCGGCCGCTTGCTCAATCGCGTGGGGGGTAGAGGCCCTGAAGGCAGATGACCGCATTCATCGCCAGATAGGGCTGCATCAGCGACATGGGCTGGCTTGCACCGGCGATGCCGGTCGTACCTGCCGGGTTTCCGGCCAGGTTAACCGTCGTGGTGCCCGATCCTGCCGGAACATAGATCGCCGCGCCGCTGACGTTGGGATCGATCAGGTTGCCCAGACGGGCACCCGCGCTGGCGGTGGTGGTGCTGTCATCCACGGTATTGTCGGTGACAACGGCCATGCCGGGCTGCTCCGGAACGGCGTGGACGTGCGCGGGCATTTGCGTGGTAAGGATGGTGGTCTGCTCAGTGCCGCCCGTCTCACCTGCCTGATAGTTATGGCTGATTCCCGGCGCCTGGCCCGTGCCGACGGGAACGCGCCCGCCCAGATGGGGCAGCCCGAAGGTGCTGGTGCCATTGCCGCCATAGGTGTTGCCCAGCAGGGCGTAGACGGCATTATATTGCGCGATGCCGAGAATCTGCCCCTGGCATAGCGACCAGCCATAGGGGGCATAGCTGCCGGCGGTGAACATCACGTATCCGATGTAAGCTTCCATATCCGCTCCCTTTCGCGCGCCGCTGGTGCTTTCTTGGCGCGTCCGCCGATATTGTTGACTGCGCGAGACAGGAACACAAATCCATATCCGATCTATCGCGTAAGTATTCGGTATTATAGGATAGGCAGGATTGCTTGGTATAATATCCAGTTAATTTTGTATTTCTGAAGTGTAGCATTTTTGAAACCGGTATGTACCACACAGGATGCTGAGACCTTTATTTTGTAAAAGCCGATGATTCCTTAGCTATAACATTGACTCCGCCGGAAATTTGGCGTCGGGTGCGACGTCCATTGCCGAATGGCGATGTTCTCAGGGGCAAGCCGGGGGGCTATAGACCATGTTTGGCGCGTTTATTCGTGCGCTCGGCCGTGTCGTGAAGACCGGCGTCACTGTCGATACGGCGCCGGGAGTCGCTTTGTCGTCGGACCAATTTGCGTCGGATAAGACGGATGTCGCGTCGCGCGCCTCGCGTCGTATCGTGCGACCGGCGATCGCCCTGTCGGCGCTTGCCATCGCGGCGATGCCCTGCGCGGCGGCTGCCGAGAGCGCGGCGTGCACGGCCATCAATAACGGCGAATTGAACTACTCCGCCAATTTCAGTTCGACGGCTGCACCCAATCCTTCGGGGCGCGCCAAAGGCGTTTCCGCCACGGCCTCGGGAATCCGGTCGTCTGCTTATACGGCAGCGGGGGTCGCCTTTCCCGCCAGCTACAACGGCTTCAGTCCGACGCTTTACGATTTCGACGAGGGCGAGGTCATTCGGATGACCGTGCGGACCGATGCTCCGACGCAGCTGGCATCGACGAATGGTTTTACGGCATATCTGTATGTGTCGAACGCGAATACGGGCGCTTTTACGAACCAGTCCGCCAACATCAATGCGGTTGGCACAGCGACGCTGACCGTGACCACCACGGCCACGAGCAATGCGGTGCTTGCCCGGATCGGACGCGCGGGCACCAACGATCTCGGTGCCTTCACCGTATCCGCCACCTGTGTCGGCACGCCGCCCCCCGCGATCTCGGGCATCACGCCGACCTCCGGGCCGGCGGCCGGTGGAACCTCGGTCACCATCAACGGCAGCAACTTCACCGGCGTCGATCAGGTGCGGTTCGACACCACCCTCGTCTCGGTCACGCCGGCATCGGACACGCAGATCGTCGCCACCGCGCCCGCGCATGCGGCGGGCACGGTCGGCATCGCCGTCGTCAAGAACGGAACCGCCTCGGCGACCTTCACCGGCTATACCTATATCGCGGCACCGGCCGTGACGGCGGTCGCGCCCGCTTCGGGAGGAGCGGGAGGCGGCAACAGCGTGACCCTGACCGGCACCGGCTTCACGAACGCGACCGCCGTCAGTTTCGGCGGCAGCCCGGCGTCGAGCTATACCGTCAACAGCGCGACGCAGATCACCGCGACCGCGCCCGCCGGTTCGGGCACCGTCAATGTGACGGTCACCACGCCGGGCGGCACATCGGCGACCGGGTCGGGCAACCAGTATCGCTATGTCGCCGCACCGACGATCAGCGCGATCTCGCCGACCGGCGGGTCGAGCGGGGGTGGCACGCCGGTGACGATCACCGGCACCGACTTCGTCAGCGGCAACAGCTATAGCGCCAGCTTCGGCGCGACGACGGTCCCGGCAACCTATGCCAGCGCCACGACGCTGACCGCGACCACGCCGGCGGGGGCCGGCACCGTGGCGGTCGGCGTGACCGACACCACCGCCGGCCAGGCGAGCACGGGCAGCGTCAGCTACAGCTTCGCCGCGCCGACCGTGACCGCGCTGAGCGTCACCTCCGGCCCGGCCAATACGGCGCGCAACGTGGTGATCACCGGCACCAATTTCACCCCGGCCGCGACCGTGTCGATCGGCGGCACCGCCGCGACGGGCGTCACCTACACCAATGCGAACCAGCTCAGCGCGACGCTGCCCGCCAAGGCGGCGGGCACCTATGACGTGCAGGTCACCACCGGCAGCGTGACGAGCGCGGCCGGCCCGGGCACGCAATACAGCTATATCGCGGCGCCCACCATCACCGGTGCGACGCCGGGTTCGGGGACGACCGCCGGTGGCACCAGCGTGACGATCACCGGCACCGCGCTGACGGGGGCGAGCGCGGTGACCTTCGGCGGCAATGCGGCGACCAGCTTCGTGGTCACCGGCGATACGCAGATTACGGCGGTAACCCCGGCGGGCGCCGCGGGTGCGACGTCGATCGCGGTCACCACGCCGGGCGGCACCGCCACGCTGGCGAACGGCTATAGCTATGTCGTGCTCAACCCGCCCGCGGTGACCACGCAGCCGGCTGGCCAGACGGTCGCGGTCGGCGCGACGGCCAGCTTCACCGCTGGCGCCTCGGGCAGTCCGTCGCCCAGCGTCCAGTGGCAGGTGTCGAGCGACAGCGGCGCCAGCTTCACCAACATCGCCGGCGCGACCGCCGCCACCTATACCACCCCCGCGACGATAGCGGGCGACAATGGCCGCCAGTACCGTGCGGTCTTCACCAACAGCCAGGGCAGCGCGACCAGCAGCGCCGCGACCCTGACCGTCATCCAGGCGCCGACCGCCAACGCGCAGAGCGTGACCGCCACCTTCAACACCGCGACCGCCGTGACGCTGACGGGCAGCGACCCGAACACGCCGGCCCGGACGCTGACCTATGCTATTATCGGCAGCCCGCCGGCGCATGGCACGCTGAGCGGTACCTTGCCCAACCTCACTTATACGCCGTCCGCCAATTATATCGGGGCGGACAGCTTCACCTTCACCGTCTCCAACGGTCTCGCGACCTCCAGCGCCGCGACGGTGACGATCACCGTGGCGGGGCCGCCTGCGCCGGCCGCGCCTGTGCTGACCAGCCCGGCCAACGGATCGACGCTCAATACGGCGACACCGGTCGTGACCGGCGTCACCGCGGGCGGCACGACCGTCCAGATCTTCATCGACGGCACGCTTAACGGTAACGCGACCGTTTCGGGCGGCAATTTCAGCTACCCCGTGGTGAGCGCGCTGGGCCAGGGATCGCACAGCGTCTATGCGGTCGCCTCGGCATCGGGGGTGGCGTCGCCGGCCTCGAGCAGCAATGTCTTCATCATCGACACGGTCGCGCCCGCCACGCCGGTCATCACCGCGCCCGCCAATGGCGCGACGCTGGCCAACCGGCGGCCGGCGATCACCGGCACGGCGGAGAGCAATGCCAGCCTTACGATCCGGATCAACGGGGCGGCGGCCGGCACGACCCCCGCGACGGCGGGCGGCACGTACAGCTATGCGCCAGCGGTCGATCTGCCGCTGGGGGCCAATACGGTGTCGGTCACCGCGACCGACGCGGCGGGCAATGTCTCGCCGAACGCGACCAACAGCTTCACCATCGTCGCGCTTCCCACGGTCAGCGGCGTGACCCCGGCCGAGGGCGGTACGGCGGGCGGCACGACGATCACCGTCATCGGCACCAACTTCACCAGCGGCAGCACCGTCACGGTCGGCGGTACGCCCGCGACCGGCGTGACGATCGCCAGCGCGACCAGCCTGACGGCGATCACCCCGGCGGGCAGCGCCGGCCCCGCGACGGTGCAGGTCACCAATGCCGCCGGCGCCGGCACCACGACCGGCAGCTTCACCTATGTCGGCGCACCGACCGCGAGCGCGCAAGCCGTGTCGACCGCGTTTCAGACCGCGCGCAGCATCACCCTGGCGGGCACCGATTCCAACACGCCCGCGCGCACGCTGAGCTATGCGATCACCGCCGCGCCGGCCCGGGGTACGCTCAGCGGCACCGCGCCGAACCTGACCTATACGCCGGCCGCCGGCGCGCGCGGCACCGACAGCTTCACCTACACCGCCAGCAACGGGGTGAGCACCTCCGCGCCCGCGACGGTGACCGTGACGATCGGTGACCCGACGCTGACCATCGCCGCGCCGCCCGCGAGCGGGACGGTGGGCACGGCCTATACCGCCACGCTCAGCACGACGGGCGGCACCGCGCCCTATCGCTATGCGGTGACGGCGGGCGCCTTGCCCACCGGACTGACGCTGGCGGCCGACGGCACGCTGGCGGGCACGCCGACCAGCGCGGGGGCGTTTGCCTTCACCGTTACCGCCGAGGACTCGACCGGCGGCAATCCGCCGGTGGCCCAGTCGCAGGCCTTCACCATCACGATCGGGCGGGGGGCGCAGACCGTGCGCTTCACCTCGACCCCGCCCGCCGGCGCGATCGTCGGCGGTACCTATCTGGTCGCCGCGACCGCCAGCTCGGGGCTGACCCCGGCGATCGCCATCGATGCCGCCTCGCGCGCCATCTGCTCGATCACGGGCAACAGCGTGCGCTTCGACCAGGTCGGCACCTGCGTCGTCACCGCCAGCCAGGCGGGCGACACCAGCTTCGACCCCGCCACCCCGGTGCAGCAGAGCATCGCCATCGGCGCGCCGACCATCGCGCTCAGCCCCGCCACCCTGCCCACGCCGCAGGTCGGCATCGCCTATAGCCAGCGCCTCACCGCCAGCGGCGGCACCGCGCCTTATGGCTTCGCGGTGACGGCGGGCGCGCTGCCCACCGGGCTGACGCTGGCGAGCGACGGCACGCTGTCGGGCACGCCGAGCGCGGCCGGGAGCTTCACCTATACGATCACCGCGACCGACAGCGCGAGCGGCAGCGGCGCGCCCTTTGCCGGCCAGGCCAGCTATACGACCAGCGTCCAGCCGCCGGTGCTGACGCTGTCGCCCGCCGCGAACACGGCCACCGCGACCGCGCTGCCCGCCGCGACCGGCGGGACGGCGTACAGCCAGACCATCACCACCAGCGGCGGCATCGCGCCGTACGGCTATAGCGTCGTCGGCGGGGCGCTGCCGCCCGGGCTGACGCTGGCGAGCGGCGGGGTGATCTCGGGCACGCCGAGCGCGGCGGGGACGTTCACCGTCCGCCTCCGCGCGACCGACAGCGCAACTACGCCGTTCGGCGTCGAGGGGCTCTACGCCATCACCGTCGCCGCGCCGGCCATCGTCGTGACCCCGGCGACCCTGCCGTCCGCGACCGTCGGCCAAGCCTATGACCAGACCGTCACCGCCAGCGGTGCCGGGACCAGCTACAGCTATGCGGTCACCGCGGGCGCGCTGCCCCCCGGCGTCACGCTGGCCAGCGACGGCCGCCTGACGGGGACGCCGGGGGCGGGGGGCAGCTTCGCCTTCACGCTCACCGCGACAAACGCGGCGGGCTTCACGGGCGCGCGCGCCTATACGCTGAGCGTCACCGCCCCCACGCTGGCGCTCTCGCCCGCGAGCCTGCCGGCGGGAACGTCGGGCGTGACGTATAGCGCGACGCTGTCGACCTCGGGCGGGATCGCGCCGTACGGCTATGCGGTGACCGCCGGCGCATTGCCGGCGGGCGTGACCCTGTCGAGCAGCGGTGTGTTGGCGGGGACGCCGACGCAATCGGGGAGTTTCACCTTCAGCGTCACCGCGACCGACAGTTCGACGGGCTCGGGGCCGTACAGCGCGACGCGCAGCTACACCCTGGTGATCGGCGCGCCGGCGCTGACGCTGGCGCCGTCAACGCTGGCCAACGCGACGGTGGGTGCGGCGTATAGTCAGGCGCTGACCGCGAATGGCGGAACGGCACCGTACAGCTATGCCGTCACGGCGGGCGCGCTGCCGGCGGGGGTGACGCTTGGCACCAATGGTACGCTGAGCGGTACGCCGACCGCTGGTGGCAGCTACAGCTTCACCGTCACCGCGGCGGACGCGACCACGAGCGGCAATGGCGGGCCTTACACGGCCGCGCGCAGCTATACCCTGACGGTCGCGACCGCGACGGTGGCGTTGTCGCCGGCGAACTTGCCTGCGGGTGTGTCGGGAGCGGCGTATAGCGAGACGCTGTCGGCGACCGGTGGCACCGCGCCCTACAGCTATGTGGTCACCGCAGGCGCGTTGCCGACGGGGGTGACCTTGGCGAGCAATGGCACGCTGGCGGGTACGCCGACGCAGTCGGGCAGCTTCACGTTCAGCATCACCGCGACCGACAGTTCGACAGGGTCGGGTCCGTATAGCGCGACGCGCAGTTATACGCTGGTGATCGCAGTTCCGGCGCTGACGCTGGCCCCAACGACGCTCACCAATGCGACGGTGGGTGCGGCCTATAGTCAGGCGCTGACCGCGAGTGGCGGGACCGCGCCCTATAGCTATGCCGTCACGGCCGGTGCGCTACCGGCAGGCGTGACGCTTGGTACCAACGGTACGCTGAGCGGCACGCCGACCGCTGGTGGCAGCTACAGCTTCACGGTTACAGCAACCGATGCGACCACGCGTGCCAATGGCGGGCCCTACACCGCCGCACGCAACTACACGCTGACCGTCGCGGTCGCGACGGTGGCGCTGAGCCCGGCCAATCTGCCGGCGGGAACGTCTGGCGCTGCGTATAGCGAAACGCCGTCGGCGACTGGTGGCACCGCGCCATACAGCTATACCCTGACCGCCGGCGCCTTGCCGGCGGGTGTGACGCTGTCGAGCAGCGGGTCGCTTTCGGGGACGCCGACGCAGTCGGGTAGCTTCACCTTCAGCATCACCGCAACCGACAGTTCAACCGGTTCGGGGCCGTACAGCGCGACGCGTAGCTACACGCTCAGCATCGCGGCGCCTGCGCTGGCGCTGGCACCGGCGTCACTGGCCAATGCGACGGTGGGGGCGGCCTATAGCCAGGTACTCACCGCGAGCGGCGGGACCGCGCCCTATAGCTATGCCGTGACGGCGGGTGCGCTGCCGGCGGGCGTCACGCTTGGTACCAACGGCACGCTGAGCGGCACGCCCACCGCCGGCGGCAGCTACAGCTTCACCGTCACGGCGACCGACGCGACAGCGACTGGCAATGGTGGGCCTTATACGGCGAGCCGCAGCTATACGCTGAGTGTCGCGACCGCGACGGTGGCCTTTGGTCAGGCGAGCTTGCCGGCGGGTGTGTCGGGCAAGGCCTTTAGCGAGACGCTGTCTGCCACCGGTGGCACCGCGCCTTACAGCTATGTGGTCACCGCTGGCGCACTGCCGGTGGGCGTTACCTTGGCGAGCAACGGCACGCTGGCGGGGACGCCGACGCAGTCGGGCAGCTTTACCTTCAGCATCACCGCGACCGACAGCTCGACCGGCTCGGGTCCGTACAGCGCGACGCGCAGCTATACGCTCAGCATCGCGGCACCGGCGTTGGCGCTCGATCCGGCGACATTGGCCAATGCGACGGTGGGGGCGGCCTATAGTCAGGCGCTCACCGCGAGCGGCGGGACCGCGCCCTATAGCTATGCCGTCACGGCCGGTGCGCTACCGGCAGGGGTGACGCTTGGCACCAACGGTACGCTGAGCGGAACGCCCACCGCCGGCGGCAGCTATAGCTTTACCGTCACCGCGACCGACGCGACAGCGACTGGCAATGGTGGGCCTTATATGGCGAGCCGCAGCTATATGCTGAGTGTCGCGACCGCGACGGTGGCCTTTAGTCAGGCGAGCCTGCCGGCGGGCGTGTCGGGCACGGCCTTTAGCGAGACACTGTCGGCGATCGGTGGCACCGCGCCTTACAGCTATGCCGTGACGGGGGGGACCTTACCGGTGGGCGTCACCTTGGCGAGCAACGGCACGCTGGCGGGGACGCCAACGCAGTCGGGGAGCTTTACCTTCAGCATCACCGCGATCGACAGCTCGACCGGTTCGGGGCCGTATAGCGCGACGCGCAGCTATACGCTCAGCATCGCGGCACCGGCGTTGGCGCTCGATCCGGCGACATTGGCCAATGCGACGGTGGGGGCGGCCTATAGTCAGGCGCTCACCGCGAGCGGTGGGACGGCGCCCTATAGCTATGCCGTGACGGCGGGTGCGCTGCCGGCGGGCGTCACGCTCGGCACCAACGGCACGCTTAGCGGTACGCCGACCGCCGGTGGCAGCTATGGCTTCACCGTGACCGCGACGGATGCGACGGCGAGCGGCAATGGCGGGCCTTATACCGCCGCGCGCGGCTATACCCTGTTCGTGGCGGGCGCGAGAGTGGCGGTCGGGCCGGCGAGCCTGCCCGATGGACGCTATGAGGCGGCCTATAGCCAGACGCTCACCGCATCGGGCGGCACCGCGCCCTATCGCTATGCGGTCACCGACGGCGCGTTGCCGGCGGGGGTGACGCTGGCGGCCGATGGCACGCTGAGCGGAACGCCGAGCACGTTCGGGCGCTTCGCCTTCACCATGACCGCGACCGACAGCTCGACGGGGGCGGGGCCGTATAGCGGGGCCAAGGCCTATAGCCTGGTCATCGCCGCACCCGACGTGCCGGTCGCGGCCAATGTCAGCCTGGCGGTCGGTTACAATGCGGCGGCCACGGTGGTTCCGCTGAAGGTGAGCGGCGGTGCGGCGACCGGTGTCGCCATCGCCACCGCGCCCGCGCACGGCACCGCGACGGTCAACGGCACCGCGATCAGCTATACGCCGGCGGCCGGCTATGCCGGGGCCGACAGCTTCACCTATACCGCGTCGAATGCGGGCGGCGCCTCGGCCCCCGCGACGGTCAGCATCACCGTCGCGCAGCCGAGCCTGGCGCTCACCCCGGCGACGCTGCCGGCGGGCCAGGAGGATGTCGCCTATAGCCAACAACTGAGCACCAGCGGCGGCACCGCGCCCTATGCTTATGCGGTCACCGCCGGGCGGCTGCCGGCCGGGGTGACGCTGTCGACGGGCGGGTTGCTGGCGGGCACGCCGCAGGAGAGCGGGCGCTATACGGTCACCGTCACCGCGACCGACAGCTCGTCGGGCAATGGCCCCTCCACGGCGGCCAATGCCTATACGCTGGAGATCGCGCTGCCCGCCCCGCCGGTCGCTCGGCCGGGTTCCGCCGCGACCGGCGCCGCCACCACGGCGCAGAACGGCGCGGTGGCGATCGACCTGTCGGCGCTGGTCACCGGCGACTATCGCCAGATCCGCATCACCACCCAGCCGCAGCACGGCACGGTGTCGATCGACGGCGGCCAGCAGGGTGTGGCCGAGACGAGCCCGCGCATCACGCCACCGTCGCAGGGTCTGGTCGCTGCCGCCCGCCCGCAGGCCGCGACCGGGTCGAGCCCGCGCATCACCGCCACTTACACCCCCGAGCCGGGCTATATCGGCGAGGACGGCTTCGGCTATGTCGCGATCGGCGACGGCGGGACCTCGAACGAGGCGCGCATCGCGGTGACGGTGACCGGCAGCGCCCCCATCGCGCCCGCGGTCAAGGCCGGCGTCGCCAACGGCCAGACGCAGATCGTCGACCTGACCGGGACCGCGATCGGCGGTCCGTTCGTCGGCGCCGCCATCCTGTCGGTCACGCCGGCCGAGGGCGTCGAGGCGACGCTGGTCGAGAGCGGCAGCGTCGGCGACCGCCGCTATCAGCTGCGCATCACCCCGCGCGGCCGGTTCAGCGGCACCGCAACCGTCCGCTACACGCTGACCAACGCCTATGGCACCTCCGCCCCGGCCGTGGTCAGCATCAGCGTCGTCCAGCGCGCCGACCCGTCGCAGGACGCGACCGTCACCGGCATCTCGGCCGCGCAGGCTGAGGCGACGCGCCGCTTCGCACAGGCCCAGCTCGACAATTTCCAGCGCCGCAACGAGCAGCTGCACAATGGCGGCGCGGGCAGCATGGCCCGGCCGATGGGGATCAGCATCGCGGGCGGCAACAGCTTCGGCGGGCGCGATCCCGATCCGGCGTCGAGCGCGCTCGACGTGGCGATGCTGAAGTCGGAACATGCGACCGAGGTGATGGGGCGCGAGCGGGCGGCGGGGATCATCGCCATCGACGGCGACGGCCGCACGATGCCGGTCGCCGGCCTGGCGGCCGCACGCAGCGAACGGGGTCGGATGCTGCCGGGCGACCGTGCCGCCCCCGCAGGCGCGGACACGACCGATGCGATCGAAGGAACCGGCCGCCCGGTCGGATCGACCGCGCTCTGGTCGGGCGGGGCGATCCTGCTTGGTACGCAGGATGCGACGCGTGGTCGTGGCAAGCTGACCGTCTCCAGCGGCGGGCTCAGCAGCGGCGCCGACGTGAAGCTGTCCGAAACGCTGACGGTGGGCGTCGGCGGCGGCTATGGCGGCGAGCGGACCGAGGTCGGCCGCAACCAGGGTCGCGTCGACAGCAGCAGCTGGATGGGCGCGATCTATGGCAGCCTCGCCCCGGCCGATGGCCTGTTCCTTGACGGCGTCGCCGGCGCGGGGCGGCTGGCGTTCGATACGGTCCGAACCGTGACCGGCGGCAATGCTGTGGCGCGCGGCCATCGCAGCGGGACGATGCTCTTCGGTTCGCTGACCGGCGGCTTCGACCGGACCCGCGATACCCACGCCCTGTCGGCCTATGGCCGGGTCGACCTGCTGTCGGCCGATCTGAACCGCTACACCGAAACCGGAGTCGGCACCGCCAACCTGGTGTTCGACCGTCGCAACCTGACCTCGCTGTCCGGCGTGCTGGGCCTGCGCGGATCGTTCGTCACCGGGCGTTTCGTCCCGCGCCTGCGGGCGGAATGGCGGCACGAGTTCAGGAACGGCGGCGTCCAGGCGCTTGATTATGCCGATCTCGGCGGGTTCACCTATGCCATTCGCGGCGACGACTGGACCCGCGACAATGTCTCGGTCGAGCTTGGCACCGACTATGTCTTCGACAATGGCTGGCGCATCGGGCTGGGGCTAAGCGGTTCGCTGGGACAGGGCAGCCGCTACGCGACCGAGACGATCACGATCCGCAAGCAGTTCTGACCGGTCGGGATCGGGGGGTACGCCACGACGCATGGCGTACCCCCGGTCATCGATCGCTCCGGTCGCTAATCGTGGCGCAAGGCCCAGGCCGGCGCCGCCCGGCTGGCGCGGATCGCCTGTGCCAGTACCGTCAGGACCGCGATGGCGAGTGCGAGCAGCCCCGCTCCGACGAAGTACAGCAGCGACAAGGCGATCCGGTCCGCAAACCCCGCCAGCCACGCCCGCATCGCCAGATAGGCCAACGGCCACGCGATGACGTTGGCGATCAGGACCGGGCGCAGGAACTGGCCGAACAGCAGCCGGACGATGTCGCCCGACGACGCGCCCAGCGTCTTGCGAATGCCGATCTCGCGCGTCCTGCGCGCGGTGTTGAACGCGGCCAGTCCCCACAGGCCGATACAGGCGATGGCCACGGCCAGTCCGCCGCCGATCGCGAACAATCGCATGGCTTGTTCGTCGGCGCGGTAGAATTCTGCCAGCCGATCCTCGGCGGTCTGTGCGACAAAGGGCACGTCGGGGATCAACCGCCGCCACGTCGCCCGAACCCGGTCAAGCATCGCCGCCGGATCGCCGGTGAAGCGGATCGCGGCCACCGGCTTGGCCACGCCATCGCGGTTATACTGATAATAGGTCGCTTGGTCGGCGATCCGCGGCGTGAAGAATCGCAGCGTGTCGATCACCCCGACGATCGTGCGCGGCATGGCGCCGTCCACCGTCCGGCCGACCGCGTCGGCAGGCGAGCGGAACCCCAGCGCGGCCACCGCCGCACGGTTGAGGACGATGTTGCGCCCCTGCGGCCATCGGGTCCAGTCGCTCGCATCGTCGGAACGGTGGGCGTCGTCGAAGAACCGCCCGGCCAGCAGAGTCGGGCTGTAGGTCCGGAAGAATCCGGGCCCCACATTCTGCGCCATCACCGTCACCCCCGGGCCGGCATCGGCCGGCATCGCGATGATATCGACATTGGTCTCGCCATCGCCACCCGCGCCGGTGCCGCCTTCACCCACCGCTACCACCCCCGGCAATTGCCGGAATGCCGCCAGCACCGGACGCGCGCGATCGGCAAAGATCCGCTTGTCGGCCAGCGACGGTACCACCAGCAGCCCGTCCCGACGAAAGCCGAGATCGGCCTGTCGCAGATGTGCGACCTGCACCGACACGACGGCCGTACCGATGATGAACGCGATCGCCATCCCGAACTGGACGATCACCAACGCCTCGCGCAGTCGGTTGCCGGCGCGTCCGCCACCAGGACTGTGCGCGGCGGCCAGCACGGCGGCAGCGGGAAAGCGCGAGAGCAGCAGCGCGGGATACAGCCCGGCCAGCACCCCGATCACCAGCACCAGCACGATCAGGACCGGCACCACCAGTGCATAGGGAAAGGCGAGCGTCAGCCCGCCGGCTGCGTTCAACAGCGGCAGGCTCAGTTCGGCCAGCACCAGCCCGGCAAAAGCCGCGATCGCCACCGTCACCATCGCTTCGCCCAGAAACTGCCGGACCAGCGTAGCGCGGTCCGCGCCCAGCACCTTGCGCATCGCCACTTCGCGGGCGCGCAAGCCGGCACGGGCGGTGGCGAGGTTTACATAATTGACGACCGCGATCAGCAGCGTCAGCACCCCGACGATTCCGAGCGCCACGACGGTCAGCCGCCGCCCGCCGCTCTCCGCGCCCGGCGGTTCCAGGTGCATTCGCGTGATCGGCAGCAGCGACAACGCGATGACCTTGTCCGGCGTCGGCCCCAGATCCTGTTTCGCGCGTCGCCGGACGAACGCGGGCAGCTTCGCCGCAAACGCCCAGTCGTCGGCCGTATCGGCGAAGCGCAGATAGGTGCCGACATCCGCCGTACCCCATCGATACCAGGTCCATTGCGCGGGCGGCGGGGTACGCGGGATGGGTATCACGACCGACAGCTTCATGTCGCTATTGGCCGGCAGGTCGTCGAAAACGCCGACGACATGATAGCGCTCAGGCGCATCGACCGCGATGGTCAGCGTCTGGCCGATCGGGTCGCCATCGCCGAACAGCCGCTGTGCCTGACGGCGGCTGACCAGCGCGGCGGTCGGGTCGGACAGCGCGTCGCCGCCGCGCCCCTGGACGATCGGCAGGGCGAAGATGTCCAGAAAGGTAGGATCGACTTGCGCGACATCGGCACGGATAGCCTCGCCGTCGCGTAGGATCGTGCCGCCATCCGTGCCGCCACGAATGCGCGTGCCGACGACCCCCGGAAAATCCTGCCGCATCTGTTCCAGCATCCCGGCCATCGTACCGGGATAGGCACCGTTCAGCGGACTGCCCGGCAGATGCAGTTCGGTCTGGACCAGATAGATTTCGTCATGGTGCGGCAGCCATGTCTCGAAACTGGTTTCGAACCGGACGTAGAGCGCCAACACGCAGAACACCGCGATGCCGAGCGCCAGCCCGCCGATATTGAGGGTCGCGTACAGCTTGTGACGGACCAGCGAACGGTAGAGCGAAACCCAGGCGGAGCCGTTCATTCCTCGCCCTCCGTCATGGCGTGTCGGCCCCGGTGCCCGCCGATCCGGGCGGTTGCGTCTGTTGCATCTTCGGTCATCATGGACCCGGTTATCACTGTCCAGCTCCGGAAATGCCAAGTCGTTATGAATGAACCGCTTTCCTCCATCGACCTTGCCGATTCGGACGGGGCGTTGGACAGAATGTCCGGCGACGGACACCCGGTCGCCGCGTCAAGCGGCTGGAACATCCTGTTGATCGAGGATGATCCGGTCGTCGCCCGGACGACCAATATCCTGTTCCGCCTTGCCGGACACCGGGTCGAATTGGCCGGCCATCCCGACACAGCCTTTTCGTTGCTCGCGCGGCGTCGCTATGACGCGATCCTGCTCGACCTGAACTTCACGATGGGGCGTTCGGACGGGGCGGAGGGGCTGGCTTGCCTGCGCCGGATCATGGCCGGCGATCCGTCCGCCTGCGTCGTGGTCATCACCGCGCATAGCGGCATCCGCATCGCCATCGAAGCGATGCAGGCGGGTGCCCGCGATTTCGTGATGAAGCCGTGGCGTCGTGAGGTGCTGCTGGACAAGGTCGCCGGCGCGGTCGGCCGGTCCGTACGGCCGGCAGCGGGCCGTCCGACCGGGAATCAGGGTTCGTCCGGTCCCGTGCTGCTGGGTACGTCCGTGCAGATGGCGGCGATCCGCGATCTCGTCCGGCGGGTTGGGCCGACGATTGCGTCGGTCTGCATCTCCGGCAGGTCGGGGACGGGACGGTCGCTTGTCGCGGCGGCGGTGCATGCCGCGTCCGGCGATGCCGACCGGGTGCCGCTGCGCCTCGACCTCCGATCGGCCGAGGACTGGGCGTTGCTCGACGGCGCGAGCGGCACCGCGTTGTTGCGCCATGTCGATCGGCTGGATGCGGTGGGGCAGGGGCGGCTGTTCGATCGCCTGCCCCCGGGCCTGCGGGGTATCACTATCGTCGACGATGCCGCGCGGCTGCTGCCCGCGCTGCGGCGGCGGCTGTGCACGGTGGAGATTGCGGTGCCCCGCCTGATCGATCGGCGCGGCGATGCGGTGCTGCTCGCCCGCCATTTCGCGGCGGTGGCCGGGGAAAGCTATCGGCGGCCTGCGCCGGCCCTGACCCCGGCGGCGGAGGCGATGATCGCCGCGACCGATTGGCCGGACGAGGTACGCGGGCTGGCAATGGCGATCGAGCGTGCGGTGCTGCTGGCCGATGACGGCGTGATCGACGCGGCGGCGATCCGTCCAGCGGATGGCGATGCTCCGCCGCCTGTGCCGGGTACGCCCTTCGGTCTGGGCGATGCGGAACGGCTGCTTATCGCCGCTGCGCTCAAGGATCATCGCCACAACGTATCACGCGCGGCGACGGCGTTAGGGATCAGTCGCGGCACGCTGTACCGGCGCATGGCCCAATATGGCCTCTGACATCTCGCTCACTCACCGGGATCGTGCCGTGCTCGTCGCGGCCCTGCTGCTCGTGCTGTGCGGCGCGGCGATGGGCGGTGCGGCGGCGCATGGCCTGTGGCTGGCTTGCGGCGCGGCGCTGATGGTGGCGCTATGGCTCGGCGGGCATCTGCTCGGCCGGGTCCGGCAACCGCCGATTTCGCCGGCGGTAGCCGCGCCGGTGGAGCGCGACGGTATGATCGACCGCCTGCTGCTCGACGCCGCTCCCACGCCGCTGGTGTCGGTGGAGCAGGGAGTCGTCCGGGTGTTGAACCGCTCGGCCCGCACGCTCTTTGCCGCCGACGATCGCGTCGTTTCGGCACCCCCGGCGCTGTTCGACCGCACATCGACCCATGTCCGCTACGCTGCGCGGCATTGGCGGATGGATCGGGTCGCGGTCGGTCCGAACGACGTGGTCGCGCTGATCGATATCGAGAGCGAGGAACGGACCGCCGAGGCGCGGGCGAGCGCGGACATGGTGCGGGTGCTGGGGCATGAGATGCTGAACGGGCTGGTGCCGATCGTGTCGCTTGCCGAATGCGGGGTGGCCGCTGCCGATCCGCAGCGGGGCGATCCGGCATTGCTGCCGGAGATATTGTCGACCCTCGCCCGCCATGCCGAAGGGTTGCAGCGTTTCACCGAAGCCTATCGCGCGCTCGCCCGGCTGCCGCCGCCGTTCCGGCAGACGGTGTCGGTGGCGGAACTGGTCGACGACCTCGCGCGGCTCTTTGCCGGCCGCTGGCCCGACGCCCGCCTGACCGTCCGCGTCGGTCGCGATCTCTGCGCTGCGCTCGACCGCGATCAGCTGAACCAGGCGCTATGGGCGCTGCTGCAGAACGCGGTCGAGGCCGCCGAACCCGGCAACGCGGCCATCGTCCACCTCAACGCCTATGCCGCCCAGGGCAAGTTGATCCTGGAAATCCAGGACGAAGGCCCCGATTTCCCCACTGACACGTTGAAGATCCGTTGCCCATTCCACTCCACCAAACCCACCGGCACCGGCATCGGGCTCAGTCTGGCTCGGCAGATCGTGCAGGCCCATGGGGGCGTGCTGACGTTTTGCCGAACGGACGTGACGACGTTTTCCTGTACTGTCCCGCTGTAACGTGCGGCCCTATGAAGCAAACCGGTCGCGTGCCGCTCGGGCGGTTGGAGAAGGACGGATAGTCATGTTGATGACCCAGACGATGCGCTGGTTCGGGCCGAACGACCCGGTCCGGCTGCGCGACATCCGACAGGCGGGTGCGACCGGGATCGTGACCGCTCTGCACGAGGTGCCGAATGGCGCGGTGTGGGAGCGGGACGCGATCGCCGTGCGGAAAGCGATGATCGAGGACGCGGGGCTCGAATGGCGGGTGGTCGAAAGTCTGCCGGTCGACGAAGGGATCAAGACCCGTTCGGGCGACTGGGACCGGCTGATCGACCATTACCGCCGCAGCCTGACTCATCTCGCGGCGTGCGGCATCGACGTCGTGACCTACAACTTCATGCCGTTGCTCGACTGGACCCGAACCGATCTGGCGTGGGAGCTACCCTATGGCGCCCGGGCACTGCGGTTCGAAGCGGTGGCGGTCGCGGCATATGATATGTTCATCCTGAAGCGTCCCGGGGCCGAGGCGAGCTATTCGGACGCGATGCGCGCCGCAGCCGAGAAGCGCCACGCATCGATGGACGAACGGGCAAGGATCGCGCTGGAACGCACGATCATCGCCGGACTGCCGGGCAGCGAGGAGGGGTTCACGTCGCCCCAATTCCTGGCGGCGATCGAAACCTATGCCGGGATCGATGCGGCACGGCTACGCGACAATCATGTCGCGTTTCTGGAGGCGGTCTGTCCGGTCGCCGACGATCTCGGCATCCGACTGGTCGTGCATCCCGACGATCCGCCCTTCCCGATTTTCGGCCTGCCGCGCGTGGTCAGCACCGAGGCAGATGTGGCCGAGCTGTTCGCGCGCGTGCCGAACGCGTCGAACGGCCTGTGTTTCTGCACCGGATCGTTCGGCGTGCGTGCCGACAATGATCTGCCGGGCATGGTTGACCGGCTGGGCAGCCGGATCGGATTCCTTCACCTGCGATCGGTCGAGCGCGAGGCGGATGACGCGTTCCACGAAGCCGACCATCTGGGCGGGGACGCCGGCATGGCGGCAGTGGTGGCGGCGGTCCATCGCCTGTCGACCTGCGAAGGCCGCAGCATCCCGATGCGGCCCGATCACGGGCACCAGATGCTCGACGACCTGAACCGCACCGCCAATCCCGGCTATTCGCTGCTCGGCCGGATGCGGGGGCTGGCCGAATTGCGCGGGCTTGAACGCGGGATTGCGCACGGCGCGGCATCATAGCGTCGGCGGCGACCGCTTTCGTGGCCGACATCCGCCGACGCGCCGTACGCCTATCAGGACCGATCAAAGATCGATCGCGTACAGCGCATGATGCGCCAGGATGAAGAGCGTGCGCGACTCCTTGCCACCGATCAGTAGCTGGAGGGGGCGTTCGGGCACGTCGATGCGCCGTATTTCGCGACCGTCCTTGTCGTACACCCATATCTGCCCATTGGCGACGTACAGTTCGCCGCCCGGCCCGCGTACCACGCTTTCGCCGCCGCGCGGGGCGACGACGCGCAGGTCGGTCAGCGCACCGCCGGTCGTAACCCGGCCGCTATAGGTAAGGTTCTCCGATGCGTTGGTCAGGGTCACCCGCTCGCCCATCCGTGCGGTGACCAGCCCGTAGCTGTCGAGCGTGTCGGACCAGCGCCAGCCCTGATGATCGTCCGGCCCCTGGTTCCAGACGCGGAAGGCCGGGATCGCGACCGATCCGTCGGGGGAGACATAGGCTTGTCGCTTCGCCTCGGCCATCTTGCTGGTGAAGAAGCTCGACAGCGGCAGGAAGGCGTAGGTCTTCTGGTCGATACGATCGGCGAACTCGCCATTGGCCCAGACATTGACCGGCAGGGCGATGGCGTTCTCGGAGCGAAAGCTCGTGGCCGGGATGGCGCGGACATCGTCCGGTGCCCTAGGATCGATGCTGTAGACCGTCCCGTCCCGCCCGGCGCTGGAGAGGATCAGCAACCGTCCCGATCGATCGATGGTCAGGTTCACCGGGTCGAGGCTCGCCTGCGAAACGGTGGTGAGCCCTTCGGCGGCCGACCAGCCGTGAATGCGCTGATGGAACCGGTCGATGAAGTAGAGCTTGCCCTGCGCATCGATGGCGCCGCCGGCGATCGAATAGAAGCCGTCCGCCAATCGGGTCACGCCGGGTGTCGCCGGCACCGCAGCAACGGTGGCGGGGCGCGGCGTAGCGGCGGGCACGTCGAGCTTTGCGAATTCCCGCTCGCGTACTTCCTGTCCGGTGGTCAGGTCGCGGATCGCGTTCTCGAACGGATATTTGCTCGCCCGGACAAAGGTACCGCAGCCTTCGGTGTCGCAATGGGCATAGGCGCTTTCGGCATTCACATGGACGTTGCGGAAGCGGATGTCGCCCGAATTGACCAGCCGTACCGCCGTGTCCATCGGCTTGGCGGTCCGGGTGACGCGGTAGCCATGATAATTGGCGAACAGGATGTTGCGGCTGTTGTGGAACTCGGTCGACACCGCATAGACGCCGTCGCGCACCTCCTGTTCGGTCTGGGGGGCGAGAAACTCCCAATTCTCGACGTTGCGCAGCACGATCTCGTTCTTGAAATGATGCTCGGCCGACAGTTCATAGACATGGCCGGGCGTCTTCGTATCGCTGACATAGAAGCCGGTGGAGGCGAGCCCGTTCGGCGTCCAGATGGCGTTGAACGTGCCGCCGCCGCCATCGGTCACCCAGATGCTGGCCTTTTGCCCGTCCCAGCGCGCCTCGGGGTCGATCCCGCCGCCGCTCGCCTTGCCCTGGTTGTAGATGACCGGCCCGTGGATGCGGACGTCGTTGACCATTGACCCTTCGCCAGCGCGCCAGATAATGTTGGACGCACGGGGGTTCACGCCGCCGGCATAGAGACCGAGGCCGTAGACGATCGCGTTACCGCCCTTCGCGCTTTCCACCATCGCCTTGGCCGCGCCGACGCCGGCAAAGCGCGGGGCGTTGTCGGGCAGATAGAGCTGCGTCCGGTTCGGGTGGAGCGCGATCAGCACGCTGTCGGGGCGGAGCTTCAGCGTGTCGCTGATGCGGTAGCGGCCGGTCGGCAGGTACACGACGCGGTGCTTGTCCACCGCGCGTTGCAAGGCGGCCGTGTCGTCGGTCCGGTCGTCGCCCCTGGCACCGAGCGCGCGGGCGTTGGCCCATTCGCTGACCGGGGGCAGCAGCGGGAGCGCAGGGGCTGAACGCGCCGGAACCGTGGTCAGCGGGCTCATGGTAATGTCGGTCGCGGTCCTGCCCATCTCCCCGACCCGCGCGAGCTTCAGCCCGTGCGAAAAGTCGGCGACACGCCATTGCTGGCCGGCTCCGGCAATGGTGCGGCCGCTTTCCCGAAATCTTGCGAACACCGGCGTGTTGATGCCGATGGCGTTATCGAAGCCGACCTGGGTGAATACGCTCTGTTCGCTGGAGATGACGACGCCGGCATCGCGGACGTTTTCGAACCGCACATTCTTGCCCCAGAGTGAGTCCGAATAGCCGCGATCGATCTCGATCCCGACGGGTGTATCGCGGATCGCGACGTTGACCAGCGTCAGGTCGACCTCATGTTCGCGGATCGCGGCGTCGCGCTGGCCGGTAAACTCCGAATCGATCAGCGTGAACTGCCACGCCGGCGACGTCTTTTCGGTGACGATGCCATAGCGTCCGCCGAAGAAGCGCAGATTGTCGGCTTCGTTCCCCGCCTGGTAAATGCCGGCAAAACCCGAGCCGAGCCGGAAATCGATGTGGCGCAGAAAGCCGTGTTGCGCGACGCGGAAGCGCACCGCGACCGCACCGGCATTGCCCTCGCCGATCTCGAAATCGACATTGGCCAGCGCCGAATAGAAGGTGGTCGAGGTCGCGTCGAACACCGCGTCGTTGGCCGGCACGCTGGTGGGCGGCGGCACCGGCGGCTTGCCCGCACGATATTGATCCTCCCCGGTGAAGCTCAGCATCGCGCCGATGCCCGACGCATAGCCCGGCGTATGGTCGGCGAGCAGCAGCACGGGGCGGGTCGGACCGACGCCGAACATCCGCACGCCCGATCGCAGGAACAGGGTGCGCGAGATGCGATACCGGCCGGACGGAAGGAACACGACGCCGCCACCGCCGCTCTGCCGGTCGGCGGCGACCGCGTCGATCGCCCGCTGGATGGCGGCGGTATCGTCCGCGCGACCGTCGCCGATGCCGCGGACGGTCACCGCACGCGGATCGTCCGGGGCGGTAAGGAAGACCGACGTCGATTGCGCGGCGGCAGGCATGGGGGCGAGCAGGATCGCAGCGAACAGCAGGCTGTGCACCTTCATGGGGAAGCTCCGTCGATGGAGGAGCCCGGTGCAGGGATCGGCCCCGTACCGGGCAGGGGTCAGGCGGTGTGCGGCACCAGCGATTGTGCCGCGATCGCCACCTGTGTGCGGTTCTGCACGTTCAGCTTGCGCATCAGCGCGGTCATGTGCGCCTTCACCGTCGCCTCGGCGATGCCCAGGTCGTGTGCGATCTGCTTGTTGAACTGTCCGGAACGGACGCCGTGGAGCACCTTTGCCTCGGTCGGTGTCAGTCGCACCCGGGTGCCGACGTCGCGTGCCGATGGCTGTGCGGTTGCGAGCGCTACCATTGCTGCCCTTTCATTGCTCTCTCTCCCTCGTCATACGGATCTGACGCGCGGGCAAAGCCGCCGGAAGATCCTGCCATTACGTTCCGGTTGGTCCGGAATCGGTTGGACAGGTTTGAGTATGTCTGACTATAACTGCTTTGTTCAAGCGGTTTTTTCAATGAAGTCGGTTTGATCTGTTGGACAACTCGCGCAACAGCGAGGGCCATGGGGAGGGTGTGATGACGCAGCGGAATGTGCGTGGAGGGGCGGAATGACGGGTGGCGACGACCTGCGGCTGGCGGTGGCGGCAATCGCCGGGATCGCGCTGGCGATCATCCTGATCGTGCGTGGCCGGCTGCATCCTTTTATCGGCCTGTTGTGCGGCGCCTTCGCCGTCGGCCTGTTTGCCGGACTGCCGCTGATCGACACGGCGAAGGCGGTTCAGAAGGGCGTCGGCGATATCATCGGCGGCACCGGGCTGGTGGTGGCGCTCGGCCTGTCGCTCGGTGCGATGCTGCATCTGTCGGGCGCGGCATCGGCGCTGGCGACCAGTGCGCTGCGTCTCACCGGCCCGCGCGCCGCGCCATGGGCGACGCTGGGCATCGCCATCGTCATCGGCCTGCCGCTGTTCTTCGAAACGGGACTGGTGCTGCTGCTGCCGATCGTGGTCGCCGCCGCCAAGGAAATGGCGAGCGGAGCGACGGCGGAGGAGCGCGATGCGGCGAAGCTGCGGCTCATCATGCCGGCGCTTGCGGGGTTGGGCGTCGTCCATGCGCTGGTGCCGCCGCATCCCGGACCGCTGCTTGCGGTCGAGGCGCTGGGCGCCAATCTCGGCCTGACCATGCTCTATGGCGTGGCGATCGCCATTCCGATCGCGATCCTCGCCGGCCCGGTGCTGGCCCGGTTCGTCACACCCGGCATCCGGCTGACCGAACCGGTACTGAGCAACCCGGTGACCGATCTGGTCACCCCGTCGCGCGCCAGTGCGCTGTTCATCGTGCTGCTGCCGATCGTGCTGATCGCCAGCGGCGAACTGGCCAAGCTGGTCCCGGCGCTTGTGGATTCGGCGATCCTTGCGGCGGCGGCGAACCCGGTGCTGGCGCTACTGATCGCCAACCTCGTCGCGCTGCCGGTGCTGTTCGGGCGGCGGTTGAGCGAAGCGGCGATCCAAGAATCGATCTGGCACGAAACCATGGGTGCGGCCGGCGCGATCCTGCTGGCGATCGGGGCGGGCGGGGCATTGAAGCAAGTGCTGGTCAGCGCCGGCCTGTCCGACCTGCTCGCGCGACTGGTAATGATGTACCCGATCTCGCCGCTGCTGCTCGGATGGCTGGTCGCGGTCGGCATCCGCCTGGCGGCAGGGTCGGCGACGGTCGCCACCATCACCGCGGTCGGCGTGATGCCGGGCGTCGTCGCCGCCTCGGGCGCCTCGCCCGAACTGGTCGTGCTGGCGATCGGCGCGGGGTCGGTGTTCTTCAGCCATGTCAACGATCCGGGCTTCTGGCTGGTGAAGGGCTATATGGGCACCAGCACCGCTGATACGTTCCGCACCTGGTCCTTGCTGGAGACCGTGATTTCGGTCGCTGGACTCATCATGGTCGCAGGGTTGAGCTACATCGTCTGACCGGATGCAATGGAGATACGGAAGCGCGTGACGGGGGAACGACTGGCGGATCGCGCCTATACGGCGATCGTCCGCATCATCGACGAGGACGACCTCGCCCCCGGCGACCGGCTGCCGTCCGAGGCGCGGCTGGCGGAAATGTTCGGCATGTCGCGCACCATCGTGCGCGAGGCGCTGGTCCGCCTTGCCGCTGATGGCATCACCGAGGCGCGGCGCGGCGCCGGTTCCTATGTGAAGCGGCGCCCGTCCGAGCGGCTGGGCGCGCATGTCCCGCTCGACGGACTGGCCGCGACGCTCGGCACCTATGAGGTGCGCTTCGTGGTCGAGGCGGAGGCGGCACGGCTGGCGGCGCAGCGGCGGTCGCACCACGACCTCGAAGTGATCGAGAAGCGGCTGGCGGCACTACGCGGCGCGTTGCTGTCGAGCGCGCCGGCGCATGAAGAGGACTGGCAGCTTCACCGCGCCATTTCGGAGGCGACCGGCAACGACGCCTTCGTCGCGATCTTCGACCAGTTGCAGGAAGGCGTGATGCGCATCCTGCGCGCCGGCGTCGACATTTCCCGCGCCCGTCCGCCGCACGTGATCGAGGCGATGATGGAGGAGCATGACGCTATCGTCGACGCGATCCGCACGCAGGACGGCGACGGTGCCGCCCTGGCGATGCGCTGGCACCTGTCGCAGGGGCGCAAGCGGTTGATGCCGTAGGGGGGATCGAACCGCCCGACCCCAACGTCACCCCGGGCTTGACCCGGGGTCCCGCTTCTTCTCCGCCCGCCGCAGCAAGCGGGACCCCAACCTTCGCTGGGGTGACGTCTGGATCGAACGTTAGATCGCAGCCTCGCTCCGCACCCGACCCAGCACCGCATCACGCAGCCGCCTGACCGGCCACGAACAGGGCAGCACCACCGCCCTCTCGTCAACCGCAGGCCGTTCCAGCGTGGCAAGCTGGCTGTCGAGCAGGCTGGGCGGCATATAATGCCCCTTGCGCCGCCCAAGCCGCTCCGCGAAATCGGCCCGCTCGCCGTCGAGCAGCACGAACAGCAGCGGCACCCCCGCCGCCTGTTCCAGCCGCTCGCGATAGCTCCGCTTCAGCGCCGAACACGCCGCGACCGCCTGTCCCTCGCTGCGCACCGCATCGCCGATCGCGCTGCCGAGCCGGTCGAGCCACGGCCAGCGATCGGCATCGTCGAGCGGATGGCCGGCGCGCATCTTGGCGACGTTCGCCTCACCGTGGAACGCATCCCCTTCGAACCCCACGCAGTTCAGCCGATCCGCGAGCTTGCGCATCAGCGTCGACTTGCCGCAACCGCACACGCCCATGACGATGATGGCACTATGGCGCAGGGCAACGCGGGGCGGGGGCGATGACAGGTGATTCGTCCTTGCTGGCGACCCGGCCGGGTTCGTTCGTGCGTGCTGCCCGCTTCGGCGCGTGCTGACCACCACGACCTTGGTCGCGGTCACGCAGGCGCTGTGCAGTGCTAAGGCCGATAATGATAGAGCGGAAAGGAAGTTTCGATGGGCAGACTGGCATTCTCGATCTGGAGCGGCGTCATGCTCGCCGCGCTGCCCGTCGGTGCAGCCGCCATCGCCCAGCCGACGCGGGGACCATCGGTGTTTCAGAGTGCGCCGAACGATCCCCGCGCCGTCACGGTTCGGGCGAAGGGCGATGGCGTCGCCGACGACAGCGCCGCGCTCCAACAGGCGATCGATACCGCGTCGGCGAAGCCCGGCGGCGGGATCGTGTTCCTGCCCGCCGGCAAATACCGCATCACCCGCACGCTGTTCATCTGGCCGGGCGTGCGCGTGTTCGGCGTGGGACGAACGCGGCCGGTGCTGATGCTCGCGGCCAATACGCCCGGCTTCCAGCGCGGCGTCGGCACGATGGTGCTGTTCGCCGGCAACAATCCGCGCGGGGTGACGCTCGACAATTGGGGCAATCCGATCAAGGGCACGCCGACCGTCCCGGTGCCGCCGCCGAACAGCGTGCCGTTCGACGCCAGCATCGCCGACGCCAATTCGGGCACCTTCTATTCCGCGCTGTCGAACGTCGATTTCGAGATCGGCGAGGGTAATCCGGCGGCGACCGGCGTACGGCAACATACCGCCCAGCACACCTATCTGGCGCATATCGACTTCCGCCTCGGCTCGGCGCTGGCCGGGGTGTATCAGGTCGGCAATCTGGGCATGGACCTACGCTTCTTCGGCGGGCGTTATGGCATCCTCGCCGAAAAGACGTCGCCGGCATGGCAGTACACGCTGCTCGATTCGACCTTCGACGGACAGCGTGATGCGGCGATCCGCGAACATGACGCCAGCTTCACTCTCGTCAACACGCTGATCCGCAATACGCCGGTCGGCATCGACATCGACCGGGGCCATAGCGACCGCCTGTGGGGCAGCGACGTCCGGTTCGAAAATGTGTCGCAGGCCGGTGTCGTCATCAGCAACGAAGGCAGCGTCTTCACCCAGATCGGATTTGCCGGCGCGCTGGCCAGCAATACGCCGACCTTCGCCCGGTTTCGCGACAGCGGCCGCACGGTGGCGGGGAAGGGGGCGCGCTACCGCGTGGGCGAGTTCACCCATGGCTTGACCGTCGACGGCCTGAACCAGCCGGGCAGCTACCAGACGCGCTTCGACGCTGCCCCGATCACCAGCCTGCCCAAGCGTCGCGACCCGGCGATCCGCGCGCTGCCGCCGGTGTCGAGCTGGGTCGATGTCCGCACGCTGGGCGTGAAGGGCGACAACACGGCCGACGATACGCAGGCGATCCAGCGGGCAATCGACCGCAACCGCGTGCTCTATTTCCCCGCCGGCTTCTACCGCGTCACCCATACGCTGAAGCTCCGCCCCGATACCGTGTTGATCGGCCTGCATCCCGGGCTGACCCAGATCGTGCTGCCCGACGACCTGCCGAACTACCGCGACGTCGGCTCGCCCAAGGCGCTGATCGAAAGTGCGAAGGGCGGCGATGCGATCGTCAGCGGCGTCGGGCTGTTCACCGGCGGCGTCAATCCACGCGCGACCGCGATGCTGTGGCGGGCGGGCGAACGTTCGCTGGTCGACGATGTGAAGTTCCAGGGCGGGCACGGCACCACGCTGGCCGATGGCAGCCGGTTCGAACCTTATAACCCCAACCATACCGCCGACGCCGATGTGACCAAGCGGTGGGACGGGCAGTTTTCCAGCCTGTGGGTCACCGACAATGGCGGCGGCACCTTCAACGGGCTGTGGACGCCCAATACCTATGCCCATGCCGGGCTGTACGTGTCGAACACCAGCACGCCGGGCCATGTGTACGAAATGTCAGCCGAGCATCACGCCCGTGCCGAGATCGTGCTCGATGGCGTGCGCAACTGGAATTTCTATGCACCCCAGACCGAGGAGGAAGCGGGCGAGAGCCGCAATGCCGTCGCGCTGGAGGTGCGCAATTCGCGCAACATCCTGTTTGCCAATTTCCACGGCTATCGCGTCACCCGATCGATCCAGCCCGCCCCGGCGGCGGTCAAGCTGTACGGGTCGACCGATATCCGCTTCCGCAACGTCCATGTGAACGCGGAAAGCGGCTTTGCGACCTGCGACGACAATGGCTGCGGCACCTATTTGCGGGCGAGCAAATTCCCTTACGAGAATGCACTGACCGACGTGACGCGCGGCGGAAGCGTGCGGGAGCGCGAATTCGCGGTGCTCGATATCTCCGATGCGACCGGGACGATCCCGACCACAGCGACGATGGCGCCGGTCAGCAAGCTGGCGGACGGATTCTATTCGATCGGTGGCGGCGCGGTGGACCAGAGTGGCAAGCTGTATTTCATCGACCGCCAGTTCCAGCGCATTCATGGCTGGAGCGACCGGGACCGGCTGTCGGTCGTCGCAGACGCGCCGCTGGACGCGATCAATCTGGCGGTGGACGGGTCGAGCGACCTGCTGGTGATGTCGTCGGATGGACCCGAAACCACGGTCTATGCGATCGATCCCAAGACGCCGAACGCGGTTCGCCCGATCGCTCCGACAGCTGCACGGGGCGGACGCAGCGCCCGCGTCGCGCTGCCCGGCAGCTTCTGGAACAATGGCGAGTTCCGCGACCAATATGATCCGGCGCGCGACCATTTCACGACGCTGCCCGAAATGTTCGCGCGTGACATGGCCGCACCCAAGCCCCGCGAATATGTCTCGCCGGACGGCAGCTTGGTCCTGCCCGCCTGGCGCGTGTGGCAGCAGGGGCCGGCCAACCATCTCGGCTGGCGTTTCTCCGACCTGCTCGACACCTATGGCTGGATCACCGGCAAGGTCGGCGACCGGATCCACGTCATCAACGCGTCGGAGAACCGCACCTATAGCGGTTTGCTGGGCGCGGGCGGGGCGGTCAGCGACCTCAAACCCTTCGCCCCGCGCGGCGGGGAGAGCGTGGCGGCCGGTCCCGATGGCCGCGTCTATGTCGCGAATGGGCAAGTGTTCGTCTATGACGCCGCAGGTGTCGAGGTAGGCCGCATCGACGTTCCCGACCGTCCGCTCCAGCTATTGTTTGGGGGAGAGGATAAGCGGACACTGTACATCCTGACCCACCATGCGCTTTACTCTGCCCGTCCCTGACGACAGCTGATTGCCAATACCCAAGACCATGGTCGTAGATGTTAGCGCGAACAGTATCCGCTACATCTGATTCAACGGTCTGCTGCTGAAAAGTTGACGGACCGGCCATGAACTTGGGGGTTGGATCATGTATCGTTTCTCGCCGGATCACCGTCGCCTGGGAACTGCGACGAGCCTGTTCGCACTGGCCTTCGTCCTCGGCACATCGCCGGCCGTCGCACAGGATAGTGCGAATGTCGCGACGGCTGCGCCGCAGGAGGCTCCCGCTGCCGATCAGGACCGGGATTCGTCCGAGATCGTGGTCACCGGAAGCCGCATCGTCGCCAACGGCTTCAATGCGCCGACGCCGACCACCGTGATCGGCGAGGAGCAGATCGCCAACAACGCCCAGCCCAACATCTTCAACACCATCCAGCAGTTGCCCTCGCTGCAGGGATCGACCGGCGCATCGACCGGCACGTTCAGCACGTCGAGCGGGACGCAGGGCCTCAGCTCCTTCTCGCTGCGCGGCCTGCAGCCGATCCGGACGCTGACCCTGCTCGACGGGCAGCGCGTCGTTGGTGCCAACGTCACCGGCGTGCCCGACATCAGCATGTTCCCGCAGCTGCTCGTGAAGCGGGTCGACATCGTCAATGGCGGTGCATCGGCGTCCTATGGCTCGGATGCGGTCGGCGGCGTGGTGAACTTCATCACCGATACCCGGTTCAAGGGGTTCAAGGCCAATGTGCTGGGCAGCATCACCACCTATGGCGATGACGAGACCGCGCTGGTGCAGGCCGCCTATGGCACGTCGCTGTTCGGCGACCGGCTGCACCTGATCGTCAGCGGCGAATATGATAATGAGGGCGGGGTGGGGCCTGGCAATTACGGCATCGACCTGGCCGGTCGTCGCGACTGGCATCGCGCCTCGACCTTGCTCAACACCGGCATCACCAACGGACCCGGGCCGCAGTTCATCTATTCCGATTTCGCGCAACCCTATCAGTACGCGAAATACGGCCTGATCAACAATGGCCCGCTACAGGGGATTGCGTTCGACGCGAACGGGACGCCGGTCAATTTCAACTATGGTTCGGGCGGCGTGCCGCTGGGCAATGGTCGCGTGTCGAACTGCTATCCGGGCAACAGCTTTTGCGTCGGTGGCGACCTGTCGGGTGCGCCGGGGTCGAGCGCGTCGCTCAAGTCCAAGCTGGAACGGATCAACGGTTATGGCCGGATCGGCTACGACCTCGACGCGACCAACGAGGTCTATGCGACCGTCAACATCGCGCAGGTGCAGACCAGCAACCAGCCCAGCCCGGGCTATAACCGTCCCAATCTGACCGTGCAGTGCGCCAACCCGTTCCTGCCGCAGCTGATCCGCGATCGCTGTGCCGCTGCCGGGATCACGTCGTTCAACTTCGGGTCGAGCAATGGGCAGCTGCCCAACCAGCTGGTCCAGACCGACCGCGACCAGTATCGCTTTGTCGTGGGCGCCAAGGGCAAGGTCGACCTGGCCGGCACCGGCTGGACCTATGACGCCTATTATCAGCACGGCACGACCAAGGTCGCGATCGATGTCGACCGCATCGTGCTCCAGCCCCGCTATGTCGCCGCGACCAATGCGGTGGTGCTGAACGGCGCGATCGTCTGCGCCGACGAACGCGCCCGCGCGCTGGGGTGCCAGCCGATCAACATCTTCGGCAATTTTCGGCCGAGCCAGGCGGCGCTCGACTATATCATGCCGCAGGCGGGGCCGCTCCAGCGCACGACGTTGAAGCAGGATGTCGTCAGCCTGAACTTCTCCGGCCAGCCGGTCGACCTGTGGGCCGGGCCGCTGTCGGTCGCATTCGGTGGCGAATATCGCCGCGAATATTATCGGGTGCGCGGTGACGCCTATGGCGCCGGAGTCGCGGCGGTCAGCCCGAACAATGCCCTCTATCCCGCCGACCCGCTGCTGAATTCGGCGCAGGGCAGCAACTGGGCGGCCGGCAACTATAAGAACGGCACCGGCAAGTACGACGTTCTCGAAGGGTTCGTCGAAGTCGATCTGCCGCTGTTCGACAGCGACGCCGCCGGGCGCGCCAACCTGAACGCCGCCGCGCGCCTGACCGATTACAGCACCTCGGGGACCATCTGGGCGTGGAAGGTCGGCGGTACGTGGAACACGCCGCTCGACGGCCTGACGTTGCGCGCGGTGACGTCGCGCGACGTCCGTGCGCCCAACCTGTCGGAACTGTTCGCCGCGCCGACCGTCACCACGCTGCCGAGCTTCAACGATCCGTTCCGCAACGTCGCGGTGCAGGTGTTCCAGAACACGGTCGGCAACCCCAATCTGAAGCCTGAAACCGCGCGCGATACCGAACTGGGCATCGTCTATTCACGGCCGTCGTGGCTGCCGGGGCTGAGCCTGTCGGTAGATTACTACCAGATCAAGCTGAGCGGCGTCGTCTCCAGCCTCTCGCCCGATCAGATCGTGCGCTTCTGCTTCGAAGGCGACCAGACCTTCTGCGGCGGGTTCCAGCTCGACGGGCCGCAGGGCAGCAATTTCGTCAATGTCCAGCCGTTCAACCTGGCATCGTGGAAGACGAGCGGCTTCAATCTCGAGGCGAGCTACCAATGGCGGCAGCCGCTGGGCCTGCCGGGCAACTTCACCGTCCGGGCGCTCGGCACCCATGTCCGCGATTTCATCGTCGATGCCGGGATCGCGGGCGTCGCCAAGCGGGACGATGCCGGCGCGAACAGCGGCGCCATCCCCGACTGGAAATGGCTGGCGACGCAAACCTATGACAGCGGCCGCTTCACGTTGACGGTGCAGGAACGCTGGTTCTCGGATGGCGTGTTCAATAACAACTATGTCGTCTGCCAGACGAACTGCCCGGTTTCGACCGGCAACTACAACACGGTCAATTTCAACAAGATGAAGGGCGAATTCTATCTCGACCTCGGCGCGTCGTTCAAGATTACCGACAATGCCGTCCTGTACGGCAAGATCGACAATGTGGCGGACAATGATCCGACCCCGTCGCCGCAGACCAATACCGGGCTCGACGTGAACCCGGCGCTCTACGACACGCTCGGGCGGACCTATCGCGCCGGGATCCGGTTCAACTTCTAGGACCGGAGTCCGGCTTCGGTCGCGCGATCCGCGCGACCTGACGCGACCGTGCCGTTGGCGAGGGAGCGCTATGGCACGTCGCTCGTTTCGGCACGACGCGCATTTTCGCGCATCGACGGAGTTTCCATGACCGACCCCACGACTGTCACCGAAAGCAACCCCAAGACCGGCCTGACCGACGCATTCCGGGAGCATTTTGCCGGCGACGCCCCGATCACGCAGAAGGCGACGAACTTCGCCAAGGCGCGGCCGTGGACCAGCGCCGCATTTGCCGGGGTCGCCGTCATGGCGGTGCTGAACAGCCTGCGCGGTCGCCGCTGAACCCGGCCACGGGAGGGCCGAAGCGTCCTCCCGTCGGTCGCAATCTTCAGAGCATCACGGAGGCCGGATGGGCAGGCGTTTGCCCTATCGTCCAATGCGCCCGTTGCCGCTAAACCGGCTTATCCACCTTAGCCGGAGCATCAACTGCCTGCCACCCCATTGATCCGACGCCGCGCCGGGTGCACACCGCGGGCATATTCGATTGATGGGACCTTCGATGCGTCATTTCGCCTCCGCCGCCTTGCTTCTGCTCATGTCGTCCACGGTACTCGCGCAAGGCACTGCGCCTTCGGCGACGCCCGCTACCGCGCTGCCGGCGTCCAGCCCCTTCGCGAAGGCCAGCACCTTGCCGTTCGAAGCGCCGCCGTTCGACCGGATCAAGAGCACCGATTACAAACCCGCGCTGCTCGCCGGGATGGCGGCACAGCGGGCGGAGATCAATGCGATCACCCGGGCGCGTAGCGCGCCGACGTTCGAAAACACCATCGCCGCGATGGAGCGGTCGGGACGCCTGCTCGAACGTGCCAGCCTGGCATTCTATGGCGTCGTCGGGGCGAATACCGACGACACGCTGCAACAGACGCAGGCCGACCTGGCGCCGGTGTTCGCCGCGCATCAGGATGCGATCAACCTCGATCCGGCACTTTTTGCGCGGGTGAAGACGCTGTACGACCAGCGCCGGACGCTGGGCCTCGACGCCGAACAGCTGCAGGTGCTGACCCTGACCTATCAGGGGATGGTCCGGGCCGGTGCGCAGCTGTCGCCGGCCGACAAGGCGACGCTCAGCCGGTACAATGGTCAGCTCTCGACGCTGGAGACGGCGTTCCAGCAAAAGCTGCTGGCGGCGGCGAAGGCCGGCGCACTGGTGGTCGACGACAAGGCAAAGCTCGCCGGATTGTCCGAGGGCGAGATCGCCGCCGCGGCCGCTGCGGCCAAGGATCGCGGGCTGGCCGGCAAATATGTGCTGACGTTGCAGAACACGACGCAACAGCCCGAACTGGCGACTCTCAAGGACCGGGCGACGCGCGAGGCACTGTTCAAGGCCAGCTGGACGCGGGCGGCGAAGGGCGATGCAAACGACACGCGCGCGACGATCGCGGATATCGCGCTGCTGCGCGCGCAGAAGGCGAAGCTGATCGGCTTTGCGACCTGGGCCGATTACGTGTTGCAGGACCAGATGGCGAAGACGCCGAAGACCGCGCTGGGGTTCATGCAGCAGCTGGGTACCCCGGTCGCCGCCGAACAGCGTCGCGAGGCGGCGGAGCTGCAGGCGCAGATCAAGGCGACCGGCGGCAATTTCGAACTGAAACCATGGGATTGGGATTTTTATTCGGAACAGGTCCGCAAGGCGAAATACGACCTGAACCAGGACGAGCTGAAGCCCTATTTCGAGATCAACAAGGTCCTGACCGACGGCGTCTTCTATGCCGCCAACCAGCTGTACGGCGTGACGTTCAAGCGCCGCACCGACCTGCCGGTCTATCACCCCGACGTCATGGTCTATGAAGTGAACGAAGCGAACGGCGCGTCCGTCGGCCTGATGTATTTCGATTTCTGGAAGCGCGACAACAAGAATGGCGGCGCGTGGATGTCGAACTTCGTCAACCAGTCGAAGCTGCTCGGCACCAAGCCGGTGATCTACAACGTCTCCAACTTCACCAAGCCGGCGGCGGGACAGCCCGGGCTCATCAGCTTCGACGACGTGACCACGATGTTCCACGAATTCGGCCACGCGTTGCATGGCCTGTTCGCGAACCAGACCTATCCAAGCATCTCGGGCACCAATACGGCGCGCGACTTCGTCGAATTCCCGTCGCAGTTCAACGAACATTGGGCACTCGATCCCAAGGTGCTGCCGAACTACGCGGTCAATTATCGCACCGGGCAGGTGATCCCGCAGGCGCTGGTGGACAAGATCAAGCGCGCCGCGACGTTCAATTCGGGCTATTCGTTCGGCGAAGCGCTGGCCGCGGCCGAGATGGACATGAGCTGGCATTCGCTGAGTGCGGTGCAGGGCAAGCAGAACCCCGATGCGTTCGAGGCACAGGCGCTGGCCGCCACCGGACTCGACATCGCCAACGTGCCGCCGCGCTATCGCTCGACCTATTTCCTGCACATCTGGGGCAACGGCTATTCGGCCGGCTATTACGCCTATAGCTGGACGAAGATGCTGAGCGCGAACGCGTTCAACTGGTTCGAGGAACATGGCGGGATGACCCGCGCCAACGGGCAGCGCTTCCGCGACATGATCCTGTCGAAGGGGCATACCGAGGATTACGCTACGATGTTCCGCAACTTCAACGGCGCCGATCCGCAGGTCGGTCCGTTGTTGAAGGACCTTGGGCTGAACGCGGATGGGTCGCGGATCAAGACGACCGGCTGATCAGGTATCGCGTAAAAATAGACCTTGGCAGGCACCAGTTTCGGCGACTGGTGCCTGCCGACCGGTCGCGCCGATAGAACCGGCGCTTCGAGAACATCACATAGTCCAATCCGAAACCGACAAAAGCCCACACCTATTTGTAACATACGTGCATGCTTGACAGTATGTTTGTTGGGTGGCAGCGTGCTTCTCAGGCCGCGGATGACGGCGTTGGGAGAGGGAATGATGAGGGGTTGGATTTTGCTGGCCGGCGCCAGTCTGGTCGCCGTTTCCGGTGCCGCGCAGGCCCAAGGGCAGGCGGCGTCGCCGTCCGATCCCGCAACCGCGCTGCAGGATGCGTCCGACGATAGCACGGGCGAGATCATCGTCACGGCGCAGCGCCGCAGCGAGCGTCTGCGCGACGTTCCGATCGCTATTACGGTCGTCGACGGCGCGTCGATCCGCGAAACCGGCGCGAACCAGCTGGCCGACATCACCCAGCGCGCGCCCAGTCTGAACTTTACCGCGACGCCCGGCGTGCCCAATTTCGCGATCCGCGGCGTCGGCACCAACTCGTTCGACTATGGCATTGAATCGGCGGTCGGCATTGCCGTGGACGACGTCAACATCACGCTCCCCCGCTTCGTGCCGCTCAATTCGCTGGCCGATGTCGAACGGGTGGAGGTGCTGCGCGGACCGCAGGGCCTGCTGTTCGGCAAGAACACCACCGCCGGCCTTATCTCGATCACGACCGCGCGTCCCGAACTCGGCAAGCTCGGGTCGAGCGGGCGGGTCCAGGTCGGCGAGCGCGATCAGGTGCAGTCGCAGGCGGTGGTCAATCTGCCGCTGGGGCAGAATGCCGCGCTGCGCGTCGTCGGTGGCTATCAATACCAGCGACCGGTGACGGAACTGGTTGGGCCGGGCCGGCTCGATCCCGTCCGCCGCTGGTTCGGCACGGCCAAGCTGCTCTGGGAACCGACCGACCGGTTGAGCCTGTACGCGATCGCCGATTACCAGAAGAACAGCGGGATCGAGGCCTATTCGACGATCCGCAAGTTCGGCGGCAACGACCCGACCCCGATCCCCGCCGTGCTGCGTCCGCTGGCGCCCGCCAACTTCGTTCGCGTGCAGAATGCTGCGCGCGGCGTCGTCGCGTCGCCGACGAACAACCGGACCGCGATCGGCAGCAACGATGTGGTGCGCGACGAACGCAGTTTCGGCGCGCAGTTCATCGCGTCCTACGATGCCGGGGCCGTCGCGATCACATCGGTCACCGCCTATCGCGACCTGACGGCGCGCGCGAACAACGATGTCGACCAGACGCCGATCCCGTTCTTCGACACCAACATCGCCAATTCGCAGTCGAACCAGTTTTCACAGGAGCTGCGCTTCAACAACAACGATCGCGGCTTCGTCGACTATACCGCCGGCCTCTATTATTTCCGGCAGCATATCGAAGCGCAGATCCTGCAGGCCGGGACGTTCGGGGTATTCCCGGCGAGCACGCCGGTCCGCTTGTCGCCGGTCAACGGCCAGTCGAATTTCGATTACGATACGAAGAGCTATGCCGCCTTCGCGCAGCTGACCTTCAACCTGACGCCGGAACTGCGCCTGATCGCCGGTGGCCGCTACACCCGCGACGAGATCGATTCGACGACCACCGTCACGCGGGTCGCCGGGGTGTGCAACCTGGTTACCTTCCTGTTGAGCGGTGGGCGCAACTGCGTCGGCACGCTGGCCGCGCCGATCACCGCCGCGCGGGGCGTCGCCGGCTTTTCGGGCCGGGCCGGGATCGAATATGCGATCGGCACGGCCAATCTCTACGCGACCTATACCCGTGGCTACAAAGGACCGGCGATCAGTTCGGCGGCCGGGGTCGCGTTCGCGGTCGATCCGGAAAAGGTCGATGCCTATGAAGTGGGCGTGAAGGCCGACCTGCTCGACCGTCGGCTCAGCCTGAACATCGCAGGGTTCATCAACGACTTCCGCGATTTCCAGGCGCAGGTGTTCGATCCAGCGCTGAACGGTGGTCTTGGCAGTTTCCGCACCGGCAATGCCAGCACGCTGAAGACGCGCGGGGTCGAGGCGGAGGCGACTGTGCGCCCGGCGCGCGGGTTCAGCCTGACGGGCGGCGTCACCTATCTCGACACCGAATATGGCGATTACAACGTCGCCTGTTACTTCGGGCAAACGGCGGCGCAGGGATGTTCGCTGCCGGGGCCGAGCTTCAACGCCGCCGGATCGCCGCTGGTCGGTGCGTCGAAATGGACGACGAGCCTGGCGGCCAGCGTCGATCAGCCGGTCGGCGATGCGCTGCGTCTCTTCGCCAATGCCGACTGGCGGTATCGCAGCAGCTTCTATTACGCGATCAACGATCCCAACACGATCCAGCCCGGCTTTTCGGTGGTCAATGCGACCGTCGGGATCGGCGATGTCGATGGCCGGGCGCGGGTCAGCGTGTTCGTGCGCAACCTGTTCGACCAGCGTTATGCCGCCGCGATCTTTCCGGGCAACTTCTCGGCGGGGCAATATGTCCAGTCGTTGCCCGACAACGCATTCCGCCGGATCGGCGCGGCGTTCGAGTGGCGCTTCTGAATCCTCCCCTGGGCGTCGGTGCTCCCGCTGGGACGCATCGACGCCTTTTTCCGAAGAGGCGGGAGGCGCAGGCGTGCCGGTCGCGACACGATCCTTTCCGGTCGATTTCCTGTGGGGTTCGGCAACCGCCGGCCATCAGGTCGAAGGCAACAACCGGAACAGCGATTGCTGGGCGCTGGAACACGCCCGGCCGTCGCTGTTCGCGGAACCCTCCGGCGATGCGGTCGACCAGTGGAACCGCTTCGACGACGACATGGCCCTCCTCGCCGCGATCGGTCTGAAGGCCTATCGCTTCGGGATCGAATGGGCGCGGATCGAGCCGGAGGAGGGGGTGTTCGCCCGCCCGGCGCTCGATCATTATCAGCGCTGCATCGATGCGTGTCACCGCCGTGGCATCACGCCGGTCGTGACCTTCCATCATTTCACGGTCCCGCTCTGGCTGGCACGCGCCGGCGGCATGACCAGCGATCGTTTTCCGGCGCTGTTCGCGCGCTATTGCGACCGGGTGACCCGGCACCTGCGCGGACTGGTCGTCGTATGCACCATCAACGAGCTGAACGTTCCGCTGGTCATCCGCCATGTGGCGCAGGTGCTGCTGGCGGGCGAGGCCGGCGCGGAACGACAGCGCGCGGCGGAGGCGGCGCTGGGCGGACCGATGAGGGGCAATTTCCTGTTCACGCCGCCTGAGGCATTGCTCGGCAAAGGCCTCGCCGCGCATGCGGCGGGTCGCGACGCGATTAAGTCGGTCATGCCGGAGGTGCAGGTCGGCATTACCCTGGCGCTGCAGGACGAACAGGCGGAGCCCGGCGCGGAACACATCCGCGACGCACGACTTGCCACGATGGTCGATCCGTTTCTCGACCGGGTTGCGGGAGACGACTTCATCGGCGTGCAGACCTATACCCGCATCACGTCCCGCGCGGACGGCACCCATGGCCCGCGCGCCGGTGAACCGGTGACGATCATGGGCTATGAGGACCGACCCGATGCGCTGGCGGCCGTCTGCCGCTATGTCTGGCAGCGGACGAATACCCCGATCATCGTCACCGAGAGCGGCTATGCGGGCATCGACGACGCACGGCGGGCGGCGTTCGTGAAGGAAGCGCTCGGCGCGTTGCACGGCGCGATGGCGGACGGGGTCGACGTGCGCGGCTATTTCTATTGGTCGCTGCTCGACAATTTCGAATGGTTGTCGGGCTATGGACCGAAGTTCGGGCTCATCGGCGTCGACCGTGCCACCCAGAGGCGGCAGATCAAGCCGTCCGCCCTGGCCTATGGCGCGATCGCGCGGGCAGGCGGGATCGATACGGGATCGACCGGGTCAGCTAGACTTGTCGCTCCCGGTATCGCTTCCCGTGCAAAGCTGACCTAGACCATGACCATGACGACTGCCGAGCCTTCCACCCCGACCAAGCCCGTCCGCCGCACGCAGGAACAGCGTACCGCCGATACCCGTGCCGCACTGTTCGCCGCCGCCGTGCAGACGATCGATCGACTGGGCTATGCCGGCGCCAACAACGCGTCGATCGCCGATGAGGCGGGGGTCAGTCGCGGGGCGATCACCCATCACTTCACCACCCGCGCCGCCTTCATGGCCGAAGTCGTCCATTGGGTGTTCGAGCAGGAAACGCGCATCTTCCGCGAACTGATGGAACAGGCGCACACCGGTTCGCGCGTCGCGGACTGGCCGGCGCTGCTGTGGGACGTGTTCTCCCGGCCTTCGGGCGTGGCGGTGATGGAAATCCTCGTCGCGTCGCGCAGCGATCCGGAACTCGCCGCGCTCGTCTTGCCGATGCAGGCCGAAGTCGAACGCACCGGTGCCGCCAACTTCCTGCAGACCATCGGTGGCAAGCAGCTCGACATGTCGGCGATCCGCCTGGTCGTATGGGCGGTTCGCGGGATGACGATGGGGCGGACCTTCATCGGCGATCCGCAGGGCATGGAGAATGCCGTGGCGCTATTTTCCCGCCTAATCGACCAGGCAGTCCCGAGCGGCCGTTTCGAGGATATGGCCAAGCTGTAAACCTACGTGCATGCTTGCACGTTTATGAAAGTCGTGTAGCCTCGTCCGATCGCAAACTGGCGATCGGGAGAGGAATGATGACGATCCGACCCATATTGGCGGCGGCGCTGGTGTTCGGCTGCACGCCCGCGATGGGCCAGACGAAGGACGACGCCGACGCCCGCGCGGCGGCGACCGAGGCGCAGATGCGCCAGGACGAGCGGACGGTGCTGACGCACGGCCTCTGGGCGATCCCGCTGATCCCGGGCGTCGTGATCCCGCCGGAGGCGGTGACCGGGGCCGGTTATGTGTCGGGCATCCCCCGGCTCGGCGTACCCGCGCTGTTCGAAACCGATGCCAGCCTGGGCGTGTCCTATATCGCCGGGTTGCGCGGGGACGGTGCGACCGCGCTGCCCTCCGGCATGGCGATGGGCGCGACGTGGAACGCCGATCTGATGCGGCGCGGCGGCGCGATGATCGCCGACGAGGCGCGCGCCAAGGGCTTCAATACGTTGCTGGGCGGCGGGATCAACCTGATCCGCGACCCGCGCAACGGCCGTACGTTCGAATATATGGGCGAGGATCCGCTCCATTCCGGCCTGCTCGGCGGAGCGGCGGTCGCGGGTATCCAGTCGCGCCATGTCCTCGCCACCGTCAAGCATTTCGCGCTCAACGCGCAGGAAAGCGGCCGCCATGTGGTCGACAGCGTGATCGGCGACGACGCCTTTCGCATGAGCGACCTGCTGGCGTTCCAGATCGCGATCGAGGAAGGGCGACCGGGTGCGGTCATGTGCGCGTACAACCGCGTCAACGGCGCGCAGGCGTGTGGCAGCAATTACCTCCTCAACCAGGTCCTGAAGCGCGACTGGCGCTATCCCGGCTTCGTCATGTCCGACTGGGGTGCGGTCCGCGCGACCGACTTCGCGCTGGCGGGCCTCGACCAGCAATCGGGCGCGCAGATCGACAAAGGGCGCTGGCTGGCCGCGCCGCTGGCCGCGGCGGCGGCGCGCGATCCCGCTTATGCCGCGCGGGTGCGCGACATGAACCGGCGCATCCTCCGTTCGATCTACGCGGTCGGGCTCGACCGGAACCCGCCGGTCAAGGCGCCGATCGACTTCGCCGCCAATGCGGCGGTCGCGCGCGCGGTCGCCGACGAAGCCATCGTCCTGCTGCGCAACCAGAACGCTCTGCTGCCGCTGTCGAAGTCGGTGAAGTCGATCGCGATCATCGGCGGCCATGCCGATGCGGGCGTACTGTCGGGCGGCGGATCGACCCAGGTGGAGGCCGTTGGTGGCCCCGCCGTATCGATCCCGATGGGCGGCGAAGGGCCGCTCGCCAAGTACAATAACCAGACCTACGCCCCGTCGTCGCCCATGGCCGCGATCCGCGCGCTCGCGCCTAGTGCCAGCGTTACCTATCGCGACGGCCGCTACCTGACCGACGCCGTCGCCGCCGCGCGTACCGCCGAGATCGCGATCGTGTTCGCGACGCAGTGGATGCGGGAGGGGGCGGACGTGCCCGACCTGTCGCTGCCCGAGGGGCAGGACGCGCTGATCGCCGCCGTCGCCGCCGCGAACCCCAGGACGATCGTCGTGCTCGAGACCGGGGGACCGGTGCTGATGCCGTGGCTGGAGCGGACGCCGGCGGTGGTCGAGGCCTGGTATCCGGGCATCCGTGGGGGCGAGGCGATCGCCGGGGTGCTGTTCGGCGATACCAATCCGTCGGGCCGGTTGCCGGTGAGCTTCCCGGCGTCGACCGCCGACCTGCCGCGCCCGGAACTGCCCTATGCCGGCGACAGCGACGCCGCCTTTGCCAAGGCCGATGCCGCCGGCCAGCGGTTCCCGATCGACTACGACATCGAGGGCGCCGATGTCGGCTATCGCTGGCATGCGCGCACGGGGCGGGCGCCGCTCTACGCCTTCGGTCATGGGCTGAGCTATACCAGCTTCGACCATTCGGCACCGGCGGTCACCGCGGGCACCAAGCCACGGGCGCGGCTGACCGTGCGCAACACCGGTACGCGGGCGGGACGCGACGTGCCGCAGCTCTATCTGGTCTCGACCCCCGGCGGGACGACCCGTCGCCTCGCCGGCTTTGCGCAGGCGATGCTCCAGCCCGGCGAGGCGCGAACGCTGGATATCGCGATCGAGCCGCGCATCCTCGCCGACCGGCGCGATGGCGCGTGGGTGTTGCGCGGCGGTCGCTATGGCTTTGCGGTCGGGCGGTCGGCGAGCGATCTCGGCCCGGTGACCTATGTGACGCTGCGGGAGCGCCGCTGGAACTGAGACAGGCTGGGGGAAGGCGACGCCCGATGACCGCGGAGATTCTCGCACCGGGCGCCGCGGCTCCCGGCCGGCCTGATCCGTTCGCTCAGTTCGCTTCCTCCGCCGCCAACCGCCGCAGTTCCGGTTTGAAGATCTTGCCGACGGCGGTCAGCGGCAGGGCCGGCAGGATCCGCACCCCCTTCGGCCGGGCCGCGCGTTCGTCGATCGCCGCTTCGGCAAAGGCCAGCAGCGCCGCTTCGTCGACCATCGCATCGGGGCGAAGCTGGACGAAGGCGACCGGCACCTCGCCGGCATGGGCATCGGGGCGACCGACGGCGGCGGCCAGCAGGACGGCGGGATGGCCGCTCAGCGCCTCCTCGATCACCGCCGGGTCGATATTGTGGCCGCCGCGGATGATCAGGTCCTTGGCCCGGCCGGTCAGCCACAGATAGCCGTCGGCATCGATCCGTGCGAGATCGCCGGTGTTCAGCCAGCGTCGACCATCGGGATGGTCGATCCATATCCCCCGGTCATGCGCTACCGACCGGTAGCCTATGAACACATTGTCGCCCGATATCGCCAGCGCGCCGACCTCGCCGACCGCCGCATCGCGCACCCAGCGGCCATCGTCGTCGAGGATCATCGGCCGGGCACGCTGTCCCGGCAGCACGCGGCCGATCGACCCCGGCCGGCGATCGTCCGCCGGATTGAGGCTGGTCGCGCACGTCCCCTCGGTCAGGCCATAGCCTTCGAGGACCGGCACGCCGAGCGCACGCTCCGCCACGGCATGCTGCGCCGCCGACAGCGGTGCCGCGCCGCAGATCGCGAAGCGCAGCGATGCGGCGGCACCCTCGGGCTTGGGAATCTGCGCCAGCGCCGACAGCAGGGTCGGCACCGCACTGAAGCTGGTAATGCCGAAGCGATCGACCAGCGGCCAGAAGCCGGCGAGCAGCCCTGGCGTGCGAAACCCCATCGCGGTCGCCAACACCACCTCGCCCCCGATCGCGAAGGGCAGCAGGCCCGACACCATCGCCGCATTGACATGGAACATCGGCAGGCCGCTCAGCATCGCATCGCCTTCGCCGAGCAGGCCGGTAACGGCGGTCGCGATCTGCGCGACATTGGCCAGTTCGTTGGCATGGCTGCGCCGGGCGATCTTGGGCAGGCCGGTCGTGCCGCCGGTGCAGAACCACGAGGAATCGTCGCTCGACCGCGCGTCTGCGAACCGCAGCCGGTCCCGGTCCGATGCAGTGCAAAGCGCATCGAAGTCATGAACGGCGACCGTCCCCGCGCACACCGCCGACGCGGGACTGTCGACCAGGATCAGGTGGCTGAGCGACGGCACGGCCGACAGGACTGCCTCGAGTTCGCTGGGCGAAAGGGTGATGGCGGACGCCTGCGTGACCAGCACGCTTGCGCCCGCTTCACGCAGGATGGCCGCCAGCGTTGCGACACCCAGCGCGGGGTTGAGCGGAAGGGCGATCCCGACCGCCTCCGCTCCCCACAGGGCGACATGCGTTTCGGAAAGGTTGGGCAGGGCAAAGGCGACCACGCTGGTCCGGTCGACGCCGAGCAGGTGGAGACCATTGGCGAAGGCGGTAATGCGCCCCACCAGCTCTGCGTAGGTCCACGCTGCAACCTCGTCCCCCTCGGGCGAGGCAATGAAGCGGAGCGCGGTCCGCCCGGCGAAGCGGTCGGCCGATGCGGCGATCAGGCGGTAGCTGTTCTGGAGCATGGTCAGCGGGCGATGGCAGGGCGGCCGATCGCGCGGGACGCGGTCAGGCCGGACGACCGACAAAGGCTTTCCGGGGCGGCGAGTGCGTCCTGCCGGTCGAACTGGGCCACATAGGGCACCAGCCGCACGCTTTCGCCGCAGCGTCGTGCAGGGACAACCATTCCTCCCATCGGATGTGCCGCCATACCTATCTCCTCTCCATCGCGCGCCCGATAGCGTCGTCGATTGAAGGACTACTCCCGCGATTGCAGGCCGGTCAATATTTCTTCCTGCATGAAGGAAGAAAATTCGGGTGCGCCGGCCGGCTGATTGCGGGTAGGTCGTGACGGAACGCGGGGAGGAGAGCGACATGGGCGGGCGAACGCCGCAGGCGAAGCGACGGCAGATCTCGCGCGGGACGATCCTCGATGCGGCCGAGCGACTGTTCGCCGCGCATGGCCGGGACGGCGTGACGTTGAAGGCGATTGCGGCGGCGGCCGATGTCGATGCGGCGCTGGTACGCTATTATTTCGGCGACAAGGAAGCCGTGTTTCACGAGATGTTCGAACGTCGCGCGGTCGTCCTGAACGGCGAACGCCATGCGGCGATGGACCGCATGGAGGCGCGCTGCGGCGACGCGATCACGGTGCGCGATGCGCTCGACACCTTCCTGCGCCCGATGTTCGAAACGGCGTTCAATCGCGGGCAGGGCTGGGCCGATTTTGCGGCGATCGCCGCCACGATCAATTCGTCGCGGGCCGGCGGCGCGGCGGTCATGCGCGATAATTTCGATCCGATCGTCCAGCGGTTCATCGGCCACCTGCGCCGCGCCGCGCCGAGCGTACCCGACAAGGTACTGTATCGTTATTTCGATCACCTGACCGGGGCACTGACCCACTGCATCGCCCAGACCGGACGCATCGATACGCTGTCGGGCGGGCAGGTGCTGTCGAACGATATGGACGACGCATTATCAAGCCTGCTGACGATCTTCGACGCCGGGTTCGCCGCGCTGCAAGCCGGGGACTAGCGCCGACCTGCCTCCGCGGGATGGCGGCATCTGCCGAAGTCGGCACCCGTGTCGACGGTACATCGGATCAGCGGTGCGGGTCGAGGCAGGCCACGTATCGCCCTGCCGAGCGGAGCACGATTGCCTTCGCCGCCGTCTCGATGTCCTGACCCGCGAACGCACCGTACATCCGATCGAAATCGATCCCGGCGATACGATCGGCGATCCCGCTGACCGTTGCGGCTGGCAGGGGCAGCATGTTGGGATAGCTCCACATGAAGGATACCGCGTCGCCGCCCGGCGTGATCTGCAGAATGTCTCCCGCCAGCAGCATATCGTCCGCGCCCCGCCAGTGCAGCACCGTCCCGCCGGGAAAGTGGCCGCCCAGACGAAGCAGCCGAACGTCGCCGGGCAAGTCCAGCGTTTCGCCCTCCCAGAACCGAAGATACGGACTCGGCCGCATGACCCATTCGCGGTCGGCGGCATGCACGAAGACGGGAGCGTCGAACGCCGCCGCCCAGTCCTGCATCGTGGTGTAGTAATGCGGATGGGACAGGGCGATGGCGTGAAGACCGCCCAGCGCCGTGATCAGCCGTGTCGTGGCACTATCGAGGTTGGCGATACAGTCCCACAGGATGTTGCCGCCGGGCGACGTCAACAGGAACGCCCGCTGCCCGATGGCGAAGCGCGGCGTCGTTTCGATGCTGAACAAGCCCGGCCGATGTTCGCGCCACTGGTTGCTGTGCCGCGCGGCGATCCGTTCCCGGTCGGTCCAGTGCTGTCCGGAGCGGGGAACATATTGGCGTTCGTCGGTGCAGATCGCGCAATGCCCGGGCGGGCCGCCATCGCGTTCGTACGACGTGCCGCAGGTTGCGCAGACATGGATCATGGTCGTCTCCTCCTTGCCCGCCGCATCTACCGTTCGAAGAGGTGCCGGGGCAGGCCGCGCAGCAGCAGCGCCAGCAGCACCAGGTCGAACGCGACGATGCCGGACGTTACCAGGAATGCCGTCGGCATCCATTCGCCCGCGCCACCTGCCGCGACCATGAAATACACCGTCGCGATCACGGCGGTGCCGAGCGCGCCGCCGATCTGCTGCACCGTCTTGTGCATCGCGCCGGCCACCCCGGCATGGTTGCGATCGACGCGGGCAAGCGTGATCGGGCCCAGCGGTCCGCTCAGGCTCCCCATGCCGATCCCGGCGACCAGCAGCAACGCACCGATCCCCGCCGGGGACAACGCCAGCCGGACCGCCAGCGCCGTGGCAAGACAGCCGGCCGCCATCACGATCGCCCCGATGATCGGCACGCGCCGCCCGTGCCGGGGCAGCGCCTTGCGTCCGATCTGGCTGATCCCCGCCATGACCCCCAGACCGAAGGGGATATGGAGCAACGCGACGTCGATCGGCGTATAGCCAAGGCCGCGCTGCAACGTCAGGCTGAAGGTCAGCAGGAAGCCGCCCGAAGCGATGGCGAACCCCATGGTCGCGGTCAGCCCGATGCGGAAGCTACGATCGGAGAACAGCGCCGGCTCGATCAGGGCGGACCCGAGCCGCGCCCGCCGCCTGCCTTCGTAGCGCCAGAACCCCCACCACAGCGCGATGCTGGCAAGGCCCAGCGCGGCGGTCCACCACGGCCATCCCGCCGCGCGCCCCTCGATCAGCGGCAGCAGCAGCGCGCCGAGCGCGGCGAACAGCAGCAGCGACCCCGGCACGTCCGGGCGCAGCGCTTGGCCCGAACGGCCCGGTGGCAGCAAGGTCAGCCCGGCGACCAGCGCCAGCATACCGAAGGGCAGGTTGATCAGGAACACGCTGCGCCAGCCGAGCCCCAACGGACTCCATTCGATCAGCAGCCCGCCTAGAACCGGCCCGCCGATCGCCGCCAGCCCGCCGATGACGCCGAACGCCGCCAGCCGCGCGATGCGTTCGGTCGGCGTGTAGAGCAACTGGATCAGGGCGACACCCTGCGGCGCCATCACCGCCGCGGCGGCCCCTTGCGCGAGGCGCGCGACCGCCAGCGAGGCGCCGTCGGTCGCCAGCCCGCACGCCATCGACGCGACGGTGAACCCGACCACCCCCACCACGAACATCCGCGCATAGCCGAACAGGTCGCCCAGCCGCCCGCCGACGATCAGCAGCACGGCAAAGGTCAGGAAATAGCCCGAAACCACCCATTGCATCACATGGTCGGACGCGCCGAGGCCGTTCTGGATGGCGGGCAGGGCGGTGTTGACGATCGTCGAATCGACCACGTCCATGACGAACGCCACCAGCACCGTCGCGAACGCCAGCGTGCGCTGCCGGCCGGTCAGCCGATCCGAAACCGCTCTTGCTACCATCAGATCGATCCTCGCTTGACAGGGTCGCAGGTCATGGCGATACCACGTATCAGAATGCAAGTTCTAATTAAGCCGGCAAACCGGTCGATGGGTTAGGGAGAGGATTCGGATGACCGCCGACACAGGACAGATGGGATTACGCCGCCCGGGCATCGGGCAGGGGCTGACCGTCATCATCGCCGGCTTCCTGCCGATCCTCGCCATCGTATCGCTGTTCCCGGCGGTCCCGTCGATCATCGACCATTTCGCCGCCGAGCCGACCGCCGCGTGGAAGGTGCCGGCGATGGTGTCGGCGCCGGGGCTGACCATCGCGATCTTCGCGCTGTTCGCCGGGATCCTCGTCGACCGGTTTGGCCGGCGCAAATTGCTGCTGGCGGCGACATTGCTGTTCGGGGTGTTCGGAACGGCGCCGTTCTTCCTGAACGATCTGAATGCGATCTACGCCTCGCGGCTCCTGCTGGGCATTGCCGAAGCCGCGATCCTGACCACGATGAATACGCTGATCGGCGATTATTGGGATGAAAAGGGGCGGCGCAACTGGCTGACGCTGCAGGGGCTGGCCGGACCGTTCCTCGCCAGCGGCGTCATCCTGGCGTCGGGGTTCCTTACCGGCCTGCGCTGGAACGGGATCTTCCTGATCTATCTGATCGCCTTCCCGACGTTCCTCGCCGCTGCCAAGTTCCTGTATGAGCCGACCAGCGACGCCACCGCACGCAAGATGCTGGGCATCGGCGCCGAACCGGCGCGCAGTCCCTTTCCGGCGGCATCGGTCGCGATCATCGGCGCGGTCACGCTGTTCGCGTCGGCGCTCTATTATGTCTTCATCATCAACGGCGGCATGGCGTTCCGCGAAGTCGGCATCCAGTCGTCGCAGGAACTGAGCAAGCTGACCTTCATCCCCAGCCTGTTCGTCATGGTCGGGTCGGCGATCTTCTGGGCGACCGGCCGTGCGCGTCCGGTGGTGCAACTCGGCATCTTCCTGTCGCTGATCGGTGGCGGGCTGGCGATGATCGGGCTGGCGCCCGACTGGCGCTGGATGGTCGCGGGGCTGGTCGTGCAGCAGACCGGCGCCGGCATGGCCGTGCCGACGCTGATCGCCTGGGCACAGACCAAGCTGCCCTTCGAACATCGCGGGCGCGGCATGGGCGTGTGGACCGCCTGCTTCTTCTTCGGGCAATTCTCCAGTCCGTTCCTGGTGTCGCTGTTCCGCGTCCAGACGGGCGCGATGCAGGGCGCGTTCCTGATCATGGGCGCGGCCGGCGTCGTCGGCGCGGTCGCGGCCTTCCTTCTCGCGGTGACGCGGCATGGCGGGGACAACCCTGCCCAGCCGGCGGTCGCCTGATCCACCCCCATTGCAGGACGATGGTCATGACGATCAAACGGGGCGTCAGCCTCTACAGCTACCAGAACGAAACCTTTCTCGGCAAAATGACGCTGGAGGACTGCATCCGCACCAGCGTCGAACTGGGCGCACCGGGGATCGAGGTGATCGGCGAACAGACCTTCTGGGGCTGGCCGGAAGCGGGCGTGGCCGACGAAAAGATCGCCGAATGGCACCAGCTGATCGCGAAGTACGGCGCGGTGCCGGTCGCCCACGACTTCATGCTCGATTACAAGCGGTACAAGGGCCGCGAGATGCCGTTCGACGAACAGGTCGCGAGCATCCGCAAGGACATCGACTTCGGCGCGCGCCTCGGCGTGAAATATCTCCGCGCCCTCGTCTCGATCGCCCCCGACGTGCTGGTCGCGGCGGCACCCTATGCCGAGGAGAAGGGCGTCAAGCTGCTGATCGAGGTGCACGCCCCGCTGCATTTCGATCACCCGTGGATCGTCCGCCATGCCGAGGCTTTCGAGAAGTCGGGCAGCGATGCGCTGGGCTTTCTGCCCGACATGGGCATGTTCCTCACCGCCTTTCCGCCGGTGTGGAAGGAACGCTTCATCCGCAACGGCGTGCCGCAACACATCGCCGACTATATCGTGAAGGCGTATGAGGACCGGGTCCTGAGCGAATATGTCATCCTGAACGTGCGCGACATGGGCGGCACCGGACCCGCACTGGCCATGGCCGAAACGCTGCGCCACAATGCCGCCTACGAGCCGAAGCGGATGCTCGATTACATGCACCGTATCCATCACATCCACGGCAAATTCTATCAGATGGATGCCGATCTGGTCGAACCGTCGATCGACTATGCCAGGATCGTGGGCGTGCTGAACCAGGGCGGCTATGACGGCTATATCTGTTCGGAATATGAAGGAAATCGCTGGATCGAGGACGCGTACGAGGTCGACTCGGTCGAACAGGTCCGCCGGCATCAGGAGATGCTGAAGCGCCTGATCGATGCCCCCGCCACCAACGCCATCGCTGCCTGAAGGACACCGACATGTTCGATAACAAGATGATCGTGGACGACAGCCTGAAGGCGACCGACGACGGCTTCAGCATCGAGGCGCGGCTTCCCTATTATCGCGGCCTCGGCGTCTCGATGATCGAGAATGTCGCGGTCAGCGTCGATGGCGAACCGGTGCCGCGCGACGACATCACCGTGACCCTGCGCGGCCGGACCTGGACGCTCGACCAGATGGAGAGCGAATATGGCGACCGCTGGAACTTCGGCGAGAAGGCCGTGGTCGGCGTGAAGCGCAGCGGCGGACTGACGCCCGGTGACCATCGCATCGAGCTGGCCGAGACGATGCGGATCTCCTACCTGCCGTTCGTGCCGACGACCAAGGATGCGAAGACGCTGACGCTGCGCTGACGGGCCTTTGCGGCGCGAGTGCGGGGGCGGGTCCTACAGGACGCCGCCCCCATTTCGTTGGCCAAAAGCCCGTCACCCCAGCGAAAGCTGGGGTCTCCCCGTAATAGCACGTCGCGTCCGACAGGGATGAAGCCTGACCTGACCTGCAACGGGGCTTGCCCGGACAGTTCCCCGATCGTCACTCCTGCGTAGGTGGGAGGCCGTAAACGTCAGTGTGGCGACGTGAAACGAAACGGGTGCGCCCATGGATTTTCGACTGTGCGAGACCTTTGCGACAGTCCACTCCCTATCCACCGACCCGCCCGTACCCCCGCGCAGGCGGGGGTCCAGACCGCGCGATTGACGCGGCAACCAAAGCATACGGCGTACCCCCGCGGAGGCGGGGACCCAGAGCCACATTCGCAAGCCATGGTTTTGTTTGGCCCTGGACCCCCGCCTGCGCGGGGGTACGCGACAACCGCGCCGCCGGAGAGTGCGTGGCATAGCTGGGCCCCCCGCCTGCGCGGGAATAACGACCATGGACGCATGCCGATCGCGCCCGGCAGGAACGGCATGCCGCCCCCAAATCACGCCGGCCGCGCGATCGCCGGATAGCGTGCGATCACCACCATCTGCGCAACCAGACACGCTACGATCGGCGCATAATACAGCCACCGCAGCCCGGTTACGACCTCGCCGCCGCCCTTGCCGGGCACATAGCCGATGCTTGCCAGGCCGAACGCGACCAGCGCACCGCCGACCGCCATGCCGATCTTGGTCGACAGGCTGATGCCCGACGACAGCAGCCCTTCGTTGCGCGTGCCGGTCAGCTGTTCGTGATATTCGATCGCCTCCGCCGCCATCGCAAAGATCGCGGTCATGGTGATGCTCAGCAGCACCGATCCCAGCAGGTAGAGCGTCAGGAACCCGGCGGTCGATCCTTCGACCAGCGGCAGCGCGGCGAACAGCGGCAATGCCGCCAGCAGCGCGATCAGGTTGCCGCGCCGCATCCCCAGCCGCTTGAAATAGGGCGGGGCGATGACCGATCCGATCAACAGCGTGCCCGATACCGCCGGCAGCAGGATCGAGATCATCCACGGCTTGCCCAGTACGTTGATCGCGAAGAACGGCGTGATCGCCAGCACCGCGCCGAACCGGACGAAATTGAGCAGCGCGAACAGGAACACGGTGTTCCACGCCCGGTTGCCCAGCATCGCGCGCACCTGCGGCCAGATCGCCTGGGCGACCGGCGGTTCGACGGCATGGACCTGTTCGGGACAGCGCAGCAGGTTGAGCGTCGTCACGGTGGTGATCAGGCCGAACAGCCCGCCGACGATCAGGAACCCCAGCCGCTGATCGCCACCCCCCAGTGCTCCCACCAGCGGCATGGTCGCGGCGGTGGCGACGATGACCGAGATCGCGGTGCCGGCGGCGCGCAGGCTGCCGAGCGTCAGCCGCTCGCCATTGCGGTTGGTCATCATCGGCAGCAGCGCGCCATAGGGAATGTTGATCGCCGAAAACAGGATGCCGAGCGCGGCGAAGGTCGCGATCGCCCAGAGCAGCCGGCCATTCTCGCCCAGCGGCGGCATCCAGAAGGTCGCGGCGCACAGCAGCCCGAATGGGATCGCGCCCCATTTGAACCACGGCCGCGCCCGTCCGCTGCGCCCACGCGTCCGGTCGACCAGCACCCCGATCACCGGATCGATCGCGGCATCGGCCAGTCGCGACACCAGCAGCAACGTGCCGACCGCCGCCGCCGGCAGCAGCGCGACATCGGTGTAGAAGAACAGCAGGAACGCGCCCACCATGTTCCACGACAGGCCGAACCCGAAGTCGCCCAGCCCGTAAGCGAGCTTGGCCGATCGCCGCAGCGGCGGCGAAGCAAGCGGAAGGTCTTCCCGCATCGCCTGCATGACTTAACGCTCCGCTACGGTACGGGAGCGGCGGGGAGCGCGCGGCTCCCCGGCGGCGAGCGGCCTTTGGGCGGATGCGGCAACGGTCATCTTCTTTCACTCCGGGCGGCACCGACGCTGCGGTGCCTGGCGGGATGTGCCCGCTAGCAGACTGGGATCAGAGCGCGCCTTCCTTCAGCATCGACACCGCCGTCGCACAGGCGCGCGCCGTCAGCGCCATGTAGGTCAGCGACGGGTTCTGGCAGGCCGAGGACGACATCTGCGCGCCGTCGGTGACGAACAGGTTGGCGACGTCGTGCGCCTGGCTCCACTTGTTCAGCACGCTGGTGCGGGGATCATGGCCCATCCGCGCGCCGCCCATCTCGTGAATCGCGGAACCGCCGGGGCTGGGCTGGTCGAGGCCCATGATCACATGGCCGCCGGCTGCGGTCAGCATCGCCGCGGCTTCCGCCTTCGCATCGGCCAGCGCGGCGCGTTCCTCCGCGCCATGTTCGAACGCGATGCGCAGCGCGGGCAGGCCGATCGAATCCTTCACCGTCGGGTCGAGCGTGATGCGGTTGGTCGCGCGCGGGATCGAATCGGCAAAGGCGACCAGCACCATCCGCCACGGACCCGGCTCGCGCAGGCCGTTCTTGTAGTCCGCGCCGATCCCGGCATCGCGCTTGCCCCGCGTCCATGCCGCGCGGAACGCGCCACCCTGATAGGAAAAGCCGCGCGTGTGTCCGTTGCCGTCGATGGTGCCGAGGTTGCGGAAGCGGGGGATGACGACGCCGGTCGGGCGGTTGCCGAAATAGGTATGGTCCTCGAACCCCGGCATGATCGCGATGCCGGCAACGGTTTGCGCATGGTCCATGATATGGGTGCCGAGCACGCCGCTCGAATTGGCGAGGCCGTTCGGGTTGGCTTCGGTCGCCGAGCGCAGCAGCACGCCGACGCTGTTGAATGATCCCGCATTCAGGAACACGATTCGTGCCGTCGCCCGTTTGCGCTCGCCGCTCTTGGTATCGATGAAGCGCACGCCGGTCGCGCGGCCGGTGGCGGGGTCATGCTCGATCGCCTCGACCGCCGCATCGGTGATCAGCGTCAGGTTGCCGGTCTTCTGCGCCGCCGGCAGCGTCGAACTCTGCGTCGAGAAATAGGCGCCATAGGAACAGCCGCGCGGGCAGATCGAGCGATATTGGCACGCCGCGCGACCTTGATCGGGCCTGGCCTCGGTCAGGTTCGCGTTGCGCCCGACCGTCAGCCGCCGTCCGGGCCAGCGCTCACCGATCACCGATCGCACATGTTGCTCGACCGGGTTCAGCGCCATCGGTGGCAGGAAGCGGCCATCGGGCAGCTGCGGCAGCCCCTCCGCCATGCCCGCCACGCCGACGAACTCCTCGACCTTGTCATACCACGGCGCAATATCGGCATAGCGGATCGGCCAGTCGGTGCCGTGCCCGTCGCGGCGATTGGCGTCGAAGTCGTAATCCGACCAGCGATAGCATTGCCGCCCCCAGGACAGCGATCGTCCGCCCAAGCCGTGGCTGCGCCACCAGTTGAACTGGGTATCGCCGTCGGTCGTGTACGGGTTCTCGCGGTCGTTGACGAAGCGGTCCTGGGTGAATTCGGTGAAATGCCGGTTCTTGCGCTGGAACGCATAGTCGGTCTCGTACAGCGCGGCGTCGCCCAGTCCCCGGAACTCCAGATCCCACGGCGCCTTCGTCTCGTTCACATAGCCCGCGCCATGTTCGATCATCGCCCCGCGTTCGAGCATCAGGACCTTCAGCCCCGCCTCGGTCAGCTCCTTGGCCGCCCAGCCGCCGGTAATTCCCGACCCGATCACGATCGCGTCGAACAATGCATCGCTCATCAGCTGAACTCCACCGCGGTCCAGTCGCTCGACCATGCGCGACTGCCGGGAACAAAGGGGAGGTCCGGTTCCCATTTCCCGGGGACCAGCTCATATTGCAGCTCGCGCGAGCCGCCGGTTTCCGACGTGTAATAGGCGGTGAGGATCAGCGCCTTCAGCTTCTTCCACGGCGATTCGGGCGCATCGCGATCGGCCTGTGCAAAGGCTTCCGCATCGATCGCACCGACCGCCGCCTGCCGCCGGGCAGGGGTGGCGGCCAGGAAGTCGCCCTGCGCGCGCGAGTCGAGCTGCCATTCGAGCCAGTCGAGATAGTCGAGCGTGCCGTCCTGCCGCAGGTGGCGCGCCATGGTCGCGGGCAACGCCGCCCCCGCCGCCGGTGCCCGCGTCCCGTCGAGGCCGTGCGCGAGGCCGAGAATTACGAAGTCATGTGCACCGATATCGCCGGCGCCGGGCGTCGCGGTGCGCGGGATGACGGTCTGCGCGACGTGGCGCAGCATCAGGCGCTGGCGATCGGTCACCCCTTCCGCCGCATCGTCCATCCGTATCGCGGCAACGGGTATCCCCACCGCCAGCGCGAACAGCGCGGCACCGCCCAGCGTCTCGCGCCGGGTCCAGCCCTTTTCGGCCATGACGCTCCTCATCCTCGTCCCGCGCACCGACGAATGTGGCGCTTATCAGAATTATTATTCTGATTTGAACGTGGATCGGTGCCGTTGTCAAGCGGCCCCGTGGCTTCCCTTCGGCGCGGTGCGCAAATAGGCGGCGAGCATGTCGCCGAGGTCGTTCTTTAACTGATTCCAGTCGCCTTCGCCCGCCGCGTCGAGCGACGAACCGAACCCCAGATAGCGAGCGATCGCGGCATAGACGATGCGGAAACCGGCATCGGCGGCATGGCGCGGATCGGGGTGGCGGATTTCCTTCTCGCACGTCAGCAGCGCGTCGATCACCGCCTCGCTGGTCCGCGAATAGCTGCGCTTGCCGATCGAGGCGATGACCGGATCGCCGCTCGCGCGCAGCATCAGCGGACGCATCACCTCGGCATAGCGGCGCAGCACGTCCGCGATCGAATCGACCAGGTCGTGCACCATGTCGATCAGGTCGCCGCCGCGTTCCTGCACCCCCGCGATCGCCGCCAGCATGTCGGTATCGACTCGCTCCAGCACGCGCAGCTGCACGACATGGACCAGGTCCTCCTTGCTGTCGAACCGGCAATAGATCGATCCGATCGAAACCTTCCCGTGCTTCGCCACCTCGTTCAGCGTGAATTCGTCCGATCCGCGCTGCTTCATCAGTTCCTCGGCGGTCGTCAGCATCCGCTCGAAGCTGGCCTTGCTGCGCCCCTGCTGCGGCGCGCGCGCCTTCGCCATGATCGTTTCGATATCCATCGGCACCCCATTGACAGCCCCCGGACCGACGGCATATCAGAATAACAGTTCTAATTTCAGTTTAGTCCACCCGGCATCGGGCGGCAACCGCGCACCGCGACAAGCGGGCGTGAAAAGGGAGAGGTCGGATGCGTTTCTCGGTGTTCCTCAATGCACGTTCGATGGCGCCGGAGCAGGACCGGGCGCTGATACACAACCTGACCAGCCACGCCGAACGCGCCGCCGCGCTGGGTTTCGACGCGCTGTTCCTGCCGGACCATCACTTCAACGGCTATATGCCGATCGCCAGCGACAGCTACATGTTCGCGGCGTATCTGGCGGCGAAATTCCCGCACATGCATTTCGGCTTTTCCGTGACCTCGGTGCCGCTCCACCATCCGGTCCGCTTCGTCGAGCGTATCAACATCCTCGACCAGCTGACCGACGGCAAGCTGCTGGTCGGCGTCGGATCGGGCACCACGCCCGAGGAGATGATCGGCTTCGGCGTCGATTACCGCGATGCCGGCGCGATTTCCGAAAAGAACCTGGCCATCGCCGAACAGCTCTGGGCCAAGACGATGGACGACCCGGCGGTCGAAATCGACAACGGCCCGCACCAGGGCCGCGTCCTGCAACGCATCGCGCCGGCCGCCTATAGCGAGGGCCATGCCCGGCTGATGCCGGTGGCGATGAAGGAATCGAGCGCCCGGCGCGCCGCCGAGAACGCATGGCCGGCGTTCATCCCCGCCTTTACCCCGCCCAAGATCGGCGGGACCGAGCCGATGACCCATGTCGCCAAATTCTTCGGCATCTATCGCACGATGCTGGAGGAGGCGGGGCATAGCGCCGACAAGATTGCCCGCGCGCTCGACTGGACGACGCACACCTATCAGCTGGTTCATGTCGCCGACAGCGACGAACAGGCCCGCGACGAGATGATGGCGATCCTGCGCGCCTATCAGGACGCGATCGAGCGTGAAGCGGAATTCAACGCCCGCGCCGAATCGAACGACGCGAACAAGAAGACCGACCGGACACCCAACGCGCTGACCGAGGACTGGATCGGTACCTGGTGCCTGTACGGATCGCCCGAAACGGTGATCGAGCACCTCAAGCCCTACGAAGAACTCGGCATCGGCAACATCCTGTGCGGCACGACCACCGGACCGCTGACCGACGAACGGCTGCGGCTGGGCGACCAGACGCTCCGGCTGCTGTCGGAAAAGGTAATGCCCGCGTTCAGGAAGGCGTAACGGCGATGGCACGACACATCGTTGGCATCGGCGGCACCTTCCGCCCGCGATCGTCGAGCGAGATGCTCGTGCGGGCGGTGCTGACCGAATGCGAGGAACTGGGCGCACGGACGACGATGTTCGACGGCCCGGCACTGGCGGCGCTACCCCATTTCAACCCCGAACGGCCCGAGCGTACGCCCGAGCAGGCGGCGTTCGTCGCGGCGTTGCGCGCGGCGGACGGCCTGGTGATCGGCACGCCCGGTTATCATGGCGGGGTGTCGGGCGTGGTCAAGAACGCGATCGACCTGCTGGAGGATCTGCGCGGCGACGACCGCGTCTATTTCGACGGGATGCCGGTCGGGCTGATCGTATCGGCGGCGGGATGGCAGGCGGGCGGCGTCACGCTGGCTGCGCTGCGTGGGATCGTCCACGCGATGCGCGGCTGGCCGACCCCCGCCGGCATCGCGATCAACTCCATCGCGCAAAAGCCGTTCGCTGCCGACGGTGCCCTGGCCGATAACGGCATCGGCGGACAGATTGCGACCATGGCGCGGCAGATCATGGCCTTTCGGCTGGAGCCGGTGGCGTGATCCCGCTGACCCTCGCCGAACAGGCCAGCCTGACCGCCGGTGCGTCGATGTGGCGCACGGCCGCGATCCCGCACGCCGACATCCCGTCGCTGCACCTGAGCGACGGGCCGATGGGCATTGCCAGCGGGCGCGTGGACGAACGCGATGTCGCGCGGCTGTCGCCCTGCGCCACGGCACTGGGCGCCAGCTTCGACCTGTCGCTGATCGAACGGATCGGCGCGCTGGTCGGCGGCGAAGCGATACGCTGCACCGTCGACATGGTGCTGGCCCCCAACGTCAATCTGGCGCGCAGCCCGCTGGCCGGCCGCGCGTTCGAATATTATTCGGAAGACCCGCTGCTGACCGGCCTTGCCGGGGCGGCGTGGACGCGCGGACTGCAATCGACCGGCACCGGTGCCTGCGTGAAGCATCTGGTGTGCAACGACAGCGAAACCGACCGCGACCGGATGAACGCCGTCGTCGGCGAACGTGCGCTGCGTGAAATCTATCTGTTGCCCTTCGAATTGTGCGCGGCGGCCGGGGCGGGGGCGATGCTCACCGCCTATAACCGGGTCAACGGGACCTGGTGCGCCGAACACGGCCACATCTCGACCATCGTCAAACGGGAATGGGGCTTCGATGGTCCGTTCATCAGTGACTGGTTCGGCACCCATTCGACCGCCGGCAGCCTGAATGGCGGGCTGGATATCGAGATGCCCGGCCCCGCGCGCTTCGTCGGCGCAAAGGCGGTCGGCGCGGTGGAGGCAGGGGACGTAGCGGCGGAACGTGTGGCCGATGCCGCCGATCGCGCCGCGCGCGCCGGGCGGCGCTGGTCGGGGACCAAGACGCCGCCGACCGAAGATGCCGACGCGCTCCTCGTCGAGGCGGCGGCCGCCGGCATGGTGCTGCTGCGCAACGAGGGCGATCTGCTGCCGCTCGTCCCCGGCCGACATGCCCGCATCGCCGTCATCGGCCCCAATGCCGCCGCGCCCTGCTATCAGGGCGGCACCTTTGCCAAGATTGCGCTGTCCCCCGACGCGCTGCGACCGCTCGATGCGATCCGCGCGCGCTATGGCGATGCCGCCATCGTCTATGAACCGGGCGTCGATCCGCAACCGCGCCTGCCGTCGATGCCGGTCACGCCGCGCGACGGTGAAGCGCGGGGGATGACCGTCGATTATTTCGCCGACACCGACCTGACCGGCGATCCGATCTTTCGCGAGGTCCGCGATACCAATTCGCTCGTGTGGTTTGTCGGCGTCCATGACGAAGGGGTGTTCGATCGTCCCGCCGGCGTGCGGGCCAGCGGCTGGTTCACCGCAAAGGCGGACGGCGCGCACCGTTTCTATGTCGGCGCGACCGGTGCCGTGCGGATGCGGGTCGATGGCCGCGTCGTCCACGACCACGCCGAACGCATGGCGGCGTCGGACGTCATGGGGTCGCTGAAACGCGGCGATGCCGACAGCGTCGAGGTGCAGCTTGCCGCCGGTCAGCGGGTGCTGGTCGAGGTCGAATTCACCTATGACGGCGCGCGGGTCCATGGCCTGTGGTACGGCATCCGGACTCCCGACAGCGCGGCCGCGATGCTGGCGCGTGCGGTCGATGCGGCGCGGACCGCCGATGCGGTGATCCTGATGGTCGGCGAAACGTCGGACTCCAGCGTCGAGAGCAAGGACCGCGCCGATTCCGCGCTGGCCGCGGATCAGGTCGCGCTGATCGAGGCGGTGTGCGCCGCGAACCGCAACGTCGCGATCGTCGCCAATATCGGGCATGCCTTCGATGCCGGCTGGGGCGACCGCGCTTCGGCGTTGCTCTCCGCCTGGTATCCGGGGGAGGGGTTCGGCCCCGCCCTGGCCGCCGTGCTGGCGGGCGACAGCGAGCCGGGCGGGCGTCTGCCGGTGACGCTGGCGCGCAGCGAAGGCGACTATCCGGCGTTGTCCCTGCAACCCGATGCCACCGGCGACCTGCGCTATGACGACGACGTGCTGGTCGGCTATCGCGGGCTGGTCGCGCGCGGGCGGACGCCGCTTCATGCCTTTGGCGCCGGGCGGGGCTATACCCGGTTCGACTGGATCGATGCGACGACCGATGGCGGCGACGTGCTCGTCACGCTGCGCAATATCGGGTCGCGGTCGGGTAGCGAGGTCGTCCAGCTCTACCGCCACGATCCCGAATTCGCGCTGGTTGGTTTTGCGAAGGTTACGCTTGCGCCCGGGGAAACGGGCGTCGTTCGCGTGACGCCCGAACCGCGCCTGTTCCGCATCTGGCAGGGGCAGGGGTGGCAGGATCGCGCGGCCACCGCGCGCGTCTCCGTCGGCCCCGCCAGCGACCATCTGCCCTTCACCCTGGAGATTGCGCTATGAACCGTCTTGTCGCCTCCGCGCTGATCGCGACGACGCTGGTCGCATCGACCGTCGCCGCCCGGCCGCGCTCGTCGGAAACCGAACGCAACCGGGCGATCGTCTCTGCCTTTGCCGAGCAATTCTATGGCCGTCGCGACGTTGCCGGCGCGTTCGAGAAGTTCGTGGTGGCCGACTATATCCAGCATAATCCAGGCATTCCCGACGGGCGCGCCGCCGCGATCGCTGCGCTGGCGCAAAAGTTTGCGACGCCGGGCGCGCGCTTCGACGTGAAACGGATCATCGTCGATGGCGATCTGGCCGTCATCCACCTGCACGGCCGGACCGATCCGGCCAGTCCCGGCGGTGCGGTCGCCGACATCTACCGGCTGAAGGACGGCAAGATCGTCGAGCATTGGGACGTGATCCAGCCGATGCCGACCACGGCGCGCAATCCGCATCCGATGTTCTGACGACCGCCGAAATTAAATCGACCCGGCGCTCGATTCAGCCGCTTGACCTGACCAATAAATAGAATACCAATTCTAGTTCTGAACGAGGGGCGGATACGCCTCCGATATCATGGAGAGGGGATCGTATGACGACGTTCCGCCGCATCGCCAGCATGGCGCTTGCTAGCACTGCACTCGGGCTGGTCGCTCCGGCATGGGCGCAGACCGCCGAACCGACCGGCGCCACGCCGCCGACCACGGCGAACGACACCACCGTCGGCCAGGGCGACGACAACCAGCTCGAGGAAATCGTCGTCACCGCGACCAAGGTCACGACCCGGCTGCAGGACACGCCGATCGCGATCCGCGCCGTCAGCGGTGCCGACCTGACCAAGGCGGCGGTGACCGACGTCAGCGGGCTGCAGCGTCTCGCCCCCGATCTCGGCATCACGCCCGACTCGGTCTTCACCAAGATCGCGATCCGCGGCGTGTCCAGCCAGGACATTTCCGAAAGCGCCGACCCGGCGCTCACCGTGTCGATCGACGGTGAATATGTGAACCGACCCGTGGCACTCAACGCCAACTTCTTCGACCTCGAACGCATCGAGGTGCTGCGCGGGCCGCAGGGGACGCTGTTCGGCCGCAACTCGACCGCCGGTGCACTGAACATCGTCGCGGCGAAGCCGGTGCTGGGCAGCTTCGAAGGGTCGGCGACCGCGGGCTATGGCAATTACAACGCGATCTACGCAACCGGTGCGGTCAACGTGCCGCTGGGGAATGACGTCGCGATCCGCATCGCCGGGCTGCACAACGAACATGACGGCTATGTCGACAATGGCGCATTGGCCGGTCGGGGCGATGACGCCAATGTCGATGCAGTGCGCGGCAGCATCCTGTTGGCGCCCGGCGCGCTCGAAGTGTATCTGGCCGGCGAATATGTCGACGTGAACCAGACCGGCCCGGTCCAATATGGCCTTCCGGTCAATACGGCCACGCCGGGGCTTACCGAACTGCCGGCGTCGGTCGCGCCGCCCGCTACCTATACGACGCTGTCGCAACGCCTGGTACCGAGCTTCGTCGATCTGCCCCAGACGTTCGATCCGGCGAGCTTCCCGCTCGGCCGTCGCGGCAATTTCAAGAGCCAGCAATATGCGGTGCGGGGCCGGGTCGCTTACGACTTCGGGCCGGCGACGCTGACCTATATCGGCGGCTATCGCCACGTCGACAATCAGGTGATCCTGCCGCAGAACGGGTTCCTGCCCGAACAGTTCACCTTCTATAACGACCGTTACGACACCCGCACCCACAGCCACGAAGTCCGGCTGAACGGTGGGGCGCAGGGCAGTTTCGTCTGGCAGGTCGGCGGCTTCTATTTCCATGAGAACCAGATCATCGCGCGCGGCCTGTACCTGCCGCTCGCCAGCGCCTTCGCCAACTTCTTCTATCGCCCCTATGTGAAGTCGGAATCCAAGTCCGCCTTTGCCCAGGCGACCTATTGGGTCGTCCCCGATACGCTGAGCTTCACCGGCGGCGTGCGCTATACCGACGACAAGAAGAACGCCGAATACATCAACTACGGCTTCTTCCGGACGCAGAATATGGTTCGTCCGCCGTCGGACGGCAGCGGCCCCGGCGCGGTGATCCGCTTCCCGACCTATGCGGAAGACAAGGTCACCTGGACCGCCGGCGTCGAATATAAGCCGGCGCGCGACAATCTGCTCTATGCGAAGGTCAGCACCGGGTTCAAAAGCGGCGGCTTCGATCTTGTCGGCGCGTTCAATGCGGAAAACCTGACCGCCTATGAAATCGGATCGAAGAACCGGTTCCTGAACAACACGCTAGAGTTCAACGCATCCGCGTTCTACTATGATTACCAGGACCAGCAGGTGCAGGTCTATATCGACACAACCGTCGGCGCGCGCACGTTCAATGCGGGCAAGAGCCGGGTATGGGGTATCGAAACCGACACCACGATCAAGCTGTCGCCGAATGACCGGGTGAGCCTGATCGTCAACTATATCGATGCCAAGTTGCAGGAATTCGCCGGCATCCCGGCGCCGACGCTGACCAATCCGCCGACGAACGTCCCGCGGCTGACGCTGGATCTGGCGGGCAACACCGCACCGCAGGCGCCGAAATGGACGATCGGGATCAACTACAACAAGTCGATCGACCTCGGGCAAGGGTATGAACTGGTCGCCAACGGGTTCAGCCGGTTCAAGTCGGAATATTATCTGACCGCATTCAACTATCGTGGCGACCGGGTCGAAGCGTTCACCACCACCGACCTCAGCCTCGAACTGAAGCTGCCGGGCGATGCGCTCAGCATCCAGGGCTATGTCCGCAACGTCGAGAACAACCGGGTGAAGACCTATGCCGGGTTCACCGGCGGCGGGATCAACATCTACAACTGGAACTTCGGCCAGCCGCGCACCTATGGCGTGCAGGGCACGTTCCGCTTCTGACACCCCCCCGACTGGGCCGGCATCGCGAATGCCGGCCCCCATTCTTCTCCATGGAGGCGAGCATGGCCCGCGTTTCTGAAATCCGCTTCGTCGGCTATGCCGTTCCCGATCTTGCCGCCGAACGCCGCTTCTATGCCGATGTGTGGGGCCTGACCGAGGTCCCGAGCGCCGACGAGATGGTCTATTTCGCGGCCGAAGGGACCGACGAAAAATACGTCGTCCGCCTGCGCGAGGATGCGATGCAGCGGATCGACGTCATCGGCTGGGCGGCCGAAACGCGCGCCGATGTCGATGCGCTGTTCGAACAGGTGAAGGCCAATGACGGCAAGATCATCAGCGAGCCGCACGAGCTGGACACGCTCGGCGGCGGCTATGGCTTCCGCTTCTTCGACCCCAACGGCTTCACGCTGCAGATTTCGGCGGATGTCGAGCGCGGCAGCAAACGCGAACTTGCCAAGGGCGAGGCGATCCCGGTCAAGATCAGCCATGTCGTCATGCACTCGCCCGACCACAAGGCGCTGGTCGCGTGGTATGAAAAGGCGCTGGGTTTCCGCGTGTCGGACTGGCTGGGTGACTTCATGTGCTTCATGCGCTGCAACAGCTGGCACCACCGGCTGGCGTTCCTGCCCGGGCCGCCCTGCTTCAACCATGTCGCCTATGACGTGCTGACGATGGACGACATGATGCGCGGCGTCGGCCGGCTCAAGCGCAACGATGTCGACATCAAATGGGGGCCGGGTCGCCATACGGCGGGCAACAACACGTTCAGTTACTTCACGACGCCCAACAATAACGTCGTCGAATACACATCCGAGCTGGAGGAGGTCGATGACGACCATCACCAGCATCAGGTCCACATTCCAAAGCCCGAAACGATGGATCAATGGGGCAGCGGCATCGGGGGTCCGCAGACCATGCCCAAGCCTTCGCCCGATGCCGGGCTTTGGCAGGCGGCAGTGGCGTAAGCATCATGGCGCTCTACGAACCCTTCCCCAACTACATCTGGAACCTGTCGGTCGCGATCGCGATGGAGAGCGGTGCGCAACTCGGTGAAATCATCGATATGTGCCGGCTGCTGAAGGACGCCGCCACCAATGGTGCCGATGCCGGCACGCCCCAATTCATGGCGGCGTGGGCAGCGATGGGCGCCAAGCTGATCGAACTGGGCGCCGAAGACGAGGCGAAGGGGCGCGCCTTCTCCGCTTCGAACAAGCTGGAGCGGGCGTCGCTATACCTGTTCACTGCCGAGCGGATGCAGGGCCACGGCGCGCCGGGTCGCAAGGAGACGTACGCCAAGGCACGCGAAGCGTTCGACCGGTCGACGGTGCTGGGCAAGCTGCACCGCGAACGGGTCGAGATTCCGCTCGAAACCGGCACGATGCCGGCCCTCTACACCCGCGCCCCGGGCGTGGGCCGCAAGCCTGTCGTCGTGTTCTGCAACGGGCTGGACAGCTGCAAGGAACTGCTGTTCTGGACCCGCCTGCCGCATGAACTGGCACGGCGGGGCATCTCGACCCTGTGCGTCGACCAGCCCGGCTCTGGCGAGGCGCTGCGGTTGCAGGACCTGCCCGTCGATCCGCACAGCGAACACTGGGCGAGCAGGGCGGTCGACTGGCTGGAGCAGCAGAGCGATGTCGATCCGAAGCGGATCGGAATGACCGGCATTTCGCTGGGCGGCCACTTTGCCCCGCGCGCGGTCGCCTATGAACCGCGCTTTTCCAGCGGCGCCGTCTGGGGTGCCAACCACAATTGGCGCGAGGTGCAGGACAAGCGCATGGCCCGCGAGGGTGAGAACCCGGTCCCGCATTACTGGAAACACGTCCACTGGGCGTTCGGTGCCCAGGACCAGGACGATTTCCTGGCGAAGTCGGCAGCGATGAACCTCAATGGTCACATGGACCGGATCACGGTTCCGTTCCTCGTGACCCACGGGGCGAACGATCGCCAGATCAACGTCGCCTACGCCGACGACCTGTATGACCAACTCGTCAACAGCCCACGCCGCGAGAAGGTGATCTTCACCGCCCGCGAAGGGGGTGTGGAGCATGTCGGCGCCGACAATATGGCGTACGGCCGCGATCTGTTGGCCGACTGGTTCGTCGAAACGCTGGGCGGGCGGGCCGCATGACCCGCCGCATCGTCGACCTGTCGATCGCGATCGATCCGGACGTCGTTACCGACCCCCCGTTCATGCGCCCGACCATTACCCGGCAGACCCATGCCGAAACCGTCGCGGAAGCGGCGATGTTCTTCCCCGGTATCACGGCAGAGGCGATGGCGGGGGGGCAGGGCTTTGCCGCGTCGGAAACGCTGACGCTGAGCACTCACAACGGCACGCATCTCGACGCGCCATGGCATTATCATCCGACGCAGGATGGCGGGAAGCCGGCGCTGACCATCGACGAGGTGCCATTGGAATGGTGCCTGCAACCCGGCGTGAAGCTCGACTTCCGCCATCTGCCCGATGGGCATGTGGTCACGGCAGCGGAGGTGGAGGCAGAGCTCGAACGCGTCGGCCACGACCTGCAACCGCTCGACATCGTGCTGGTGAACACCGCAGCCGGTGCGGCGCTGGGACGCGCGGACTTTCTGGGGAAGGGTTGTGGCATGGGCTATGAGGCGACCTTGTACCTGACTTCTCGCGGGGTCCGGGTAACCGGCACCGATGCGTGGAGCTGGGACGCGCCGTTCAGTCATACCGCCGCCAAGGTGGCGGAAACCGGCGACTATTCGCTGGTATGGGAAGGGCACAAGGCGGGCCGCGACATCGGCTATTGCCACATGGAGAAGCTGACCAATCTCGACCGGCTGCCCGCGACCGGCTTCACCGTGTCGTGTTTGCCGGTCAAGGTGAAGCGTGGCTCGGCGGGCTGGTGCCGCGCTATCGCGATCTTCGAGGACGACCAATGAGGCTCGCGACCCGCGCCGATGGCAGCCGCGACGGAACGCTGGTGGTGGTGTCCGACGACGCCGCACGTTGCCTGCCTGCCGACATGACCTTGCAGGCGGCGCTCGACGACTGGGGCCGGGCCGAGCCGGTGCTGCGGGCGCTGGCCGAGCGACTGGCGGCGGGGCAGGGTGACTTGCTTGACCAGGAGACGCTGCTCGCACCCTTGCCGCGCGCATGGCAATGGCTCGACGGATCGGCGTTCCCGACCCATGGCGAACTGATGCAGCAGGCGTTCAACCTGCCGCCGATCGAGACGGACAAGCCGTTGATGTACCAGGGCATGTCGCATCGCTTTTTGTCGGCGACGCAGGACGTGCCGTTCCCGAGCGAGGCGGACGGCATCGACTTCGAGGGCGAGTTCGCGGTCGTTACCGGCGACGTCCCGATGGGATGCAGGGCGGACGACGCGCTTGCGCACGTTCGACTGATCCTCCTGCTCAACGACTGGTCGCTGCGGACCATCGCACCGATCGAGATGAAGACCGGTTTCGGGTGGGTACAGGCGAAACCCGCCTGTTCGGTCGCCTCGTTCGCGGTCACGCCAGATGCACTGGGCGACGCATGGCGGAACGGCCGCGTCTGCCTGCCGCTGACCGTCGAGATCAACGGCGAATGGTTCGGCAGTCCGATCGGTGACGCGATGGCCTATGGTTTCGAGGAACTGATTGCCCACGCTGCGCGCACCCGCGATCTACCCGCCGGAACCATTATCGGATCGGGCACCGTTTCCAACGCGAACCATGCGGAGGTCGGATCGACCTGCCTGTCCGAGCGCCGCGCCATCGACGTCATTGCCGGACGGTCGATGACTCCCTTCCTTCGCTTCGGCGACCGCGTGACGATGCGCGCAGCAGATGCTTCGGCGTCATCGATCAGCGGATCGTGAAGGCCTGAGCCGCGGATGCGCCTCTTTCCGCCTCCGAAGCAGCCATCGAGGGCGGCGTGACAAGCGGATACTCGCCCGGGCGACGACGAGGAGGACGAGAGGTAACGGTGACCCAGGGGTCCCGGCGCAACTGGCGATGCCGCTTGCGGCAAATTTCGGTGCCGAATGGTCGTAGCGTCGGCAGTTGTTACGAGTGAGAAGCGCCGGACCTGCAGGAATAATGCGGGACGGAACTTGAGGAGAGAGACATGTTGCAATCATCCGGGAAACATCCGGTGCGGCGGTTCGAGAATCTGCGCTGCGCATCGATGGCGTTGACTACCATGACCATCTTCGTGGGGTCGTTCTGGCTGGCGGGAATCCTGTTCTGAACGCTGGCCAACGCGCTGCACGGACATCGTCGAACTTGCTTTCCGCGCCGAACGCCGTAAACAATACCGAACAAAATAGCGGGAATGACCCCGCCAGGCATACGGACGCGATCAGCGTTACGGGGCCGTAGAATGGGAAGAGTCCTATGTCTGCGGTCTATCCACTATCCTCCTGTATTGAATGGCAGTTTGCCGAAGCGGGCGACCTTGCCGCGCGCCTGCGCGCCGTCAAGGACGCCGGGCTCGACCTCGCCGAATTTCATCTGTGGCGGGACAAGCCAATCGAGGCGATGGCCGAAGCACTTGCCGATACCGGCATGCGGCTGACCAGCCTGTGCGTCGACCCGCGCAAATCGATCGTCGACCCGACCGAGCGCGACGCGATGGTGACTGCCGTGCGCGAAACGATCGAGGCAACGGCGATCCTCGGCAAACCCAACCTGATCGTGGCATCGGGCTTTCGCGTCGACGGATTGAGCGAGGAAGAGCATTTCGCCAACGCCGTGACCGCGCTGCGCGCTGCCGCCGATGCGGCGGAAGAGGCCGGCGTGATGCTGCTGCTCGAACCGCTCAACACGCGGCTGTTCGCGACCATGTATCTGGTCAGCACCAAGCTCGGCCTCGACCTGGTCGAGGCGGTGAACAGCCCGAACCTGCGGTTGCTGTACGACGTCTGGCACAGCGCGGTGATGGGTGAGGATATGGCGACTGTATTGGCTGGTCGCATCCACCTTGTCGGCCATGTGCAGGTGGCTGACATGCCCGATCGCAACGAACCGGGCACCGGTACGCTGGATTGGGCCGAGGTCATGCGGACGCTGCGGGCGGTCGGATATGACGGGGCGATCGGCCTCGAATATTTTCCGACGATACCGATGGCGCAGTCGCTCGATCAGTCGCGGCGGATGCTTGCCGGTTAATGGCGAGCCGTACTCTCCTGTCTTCGGTGCGTCCAAACGCGCCCGTCAATCCTGGATTCAAGCATGCACAGCGATCAATTCGCGATCAGCCTCGACCTGATCAACCGTCATTATCAAGAACCCAATCGAAACCGCTACGAAAGCAAGTATTTTTGGGAAGAGCTCTACCCGCTGATCGGTGCGGCGGGGTTTCGGTCGGTCGAGATTCCTTACGAACCGGTGTGGCAGTTCGGCGGGCGCAGCGGCGTCCCGATGAACCGCTATTGCATCAACGCCAAATATGAGAATGCCGACAATTATCGTGCCGCGCTGGCGAAGGGCGATATCGATCGGGTTACCGGCGTGACGTTCGATTCGAACCTGTTCCTGCGCAACGCCAACCTCGACTTCTACTTCGGTGCGACCGGCCATTTCGCGGGCGAGGCGCTGGCGCATGCCGCCGATCTGAAGGCCGATTACCTCGCGATCAGTCCGTCGGGCTATTACGGGCGCATCGCTCATTACCATCCCGATCTGGCGGACAAGCTCGCATCCTTCACCGATCGCGTGGCTACTCTGCTCGGCGGCCTCGCAGAAAAGGCTCGGGCGGCGGGCGTCGCGCTGGTGGTGCGCAACGAATATTGGAGCGTGTTCCGTGGCGACCGCATCTTGACGCTGCTGGAACGGCTGCCGGACGACGTGAAGCTGGATGTCGATACCGCCAGCCTGACCATCGCCGGGATCGATCCGGCGGCCTTCATCACCGCGCACCGCGAGCGGATCGGGTGCGTCCACCTGACCGACACGGCGTTCGTGGACGATACGGAGACGTGGAAGACTCCCAATCCGGAGTTCCCCGAGCACCGCGCGACGCAGGTTTTCCGCGATCCGGGTACTGGTAATGTCGATCTGCCGGCTATCGTCGGCCTACTCGGCCAGCTGGGCTATGCCGGACCGATCATCTGCAGCGCCCGCCAGACGCGCGACCCGTTCCGGGCATTGCTGCGCACGCGCGCGTTCCTGAGCCATCTCCAGAATTAAGCCGGACGGAGTCTCCGCGATGCCCAATATCCGCTATGCCAATATGTGCCATTGGAAGAGCATTCCCTATCGGCAGATCAATAATTTCCGAGAGTTCTACTACGAAGACAAGACCAATACCGCCTATTATTCGGACTGGGATACGATCCTGAAATATCAGGCGGCGCTCGGTTTCGACGGGATCGAGATCGCTCCGTGGGATCTGGCCGACATCCTGCCGCTGTTCGGGTCGCCCGAAGCCTTCACCGCCTTTGCAAAGGATCGCGGGGTCGAGGTCATCGGCATGTTCCACGGCGCGCATGCCTCGCATCAGGCCGATCATTTCGATGAAGCGGTTCGTTCGGGGCGCGAGGCGGTCGATACGATCGTGAAGTTCGGCGGCAGTTACATGAATACCTGCCCAACGCAGAACTACTACGGTTCGGGACCGCTGAGCCGCGAAGAGGTGCAGCAATGCGCCAGGGTGATGAACGAGATCGGCCGCTATGCCACCGATCACGGCGTCAAGATCGGGCTTCACAACGAGTTCTTCTGCGCGATCAATCTGCCGAACCATCGCGAACTGATCGAATCGACCGATCCGGCGTACGTCCACTACTGCCTCGACACTGCACAGGTGGCGATCATGGGCGAGGATTTGCTGACCTTCTACCGCGATTATCGTGACCGGATCAGCACCTTCCACCTGAAGGATACCGCTTCGCAGCGGCAGCCGGACAGCGTGCGCTATGCACAGGACCCGGAGATCACCGACGACGGCACGCGCTGGTTCTGGGAACCGGGGCTCGGCACGCTCGATCTGGCGGGGCTGTACCGGATGCTGAAGGAGGATCAATTCAAGGGCTGGATGTCGATCGAATATGACGGTTCGCCCGACCTGCTCGCGTCGATGGCGCTGACCCGCTATCATCTCGATACGGTGTTGAGGCCGATCTACGACTGACCGGTAGGGCAGCGGAAACGTGATCTACAGGATCGGCAACCTGCCGACAGCGGGCTGTCGATCCAATTTTTAGGTCCAGAAAGAGCGGACGGTTGGTCTTCAGCCGGATTGCCGGATCACATCCGTGACGGTGCCGTCGAAATATTCCACGACCGCAATGATCCTGTTACCGCTCGTTCGGGACTTGTCATTGGTTCGGCCAGTCTGTTCGCGTGCCAAGCTGGCCAATTCCTCGATCGACACCAACGGCAGCCCCGCGTCGACGAAGCGCGCGATCAGGTCGGTGCGCAGGGGATTTACCGCGATGCCGGCCTCCGTCACGACGACATCGACGGTCGCGCCCGGGGTCGTCACGCATTCGACGTCACGGACGATCTTCGGGTTGCCCTTGGCACTCAGCCGCGTGGTGATGATGGTCAGCTTCGCGCCGGCGGCCGTATCGGCATGGCCGCCCGACCCGCCGATGATCTTGCCGCCCCCGACCGCCGTGACGTTGACGTTGAAGGCCGTGTCGACCTCGGCCGCGCCCAGGATCATCACGTCCAGTCGACCGGCGACCGCGTCGCGGCGGCTGGGATCGGCATAGAGCGACGCCGACATGGCCTGATGCGCGGCATCGGTACGATACGACGCCACGGCGGCCAGATCGAAGCACTGGACGTCGTAGAGCCGCTCGAACAGGCCCTCGTGGAACATCTCGACCAGCGTTCCCGTGATCCCGCCGGCGGCAAAGCTGCCCTTGATGCCCTTTTGCCGCATGATCGCGGCGACATCGCCGGCCACCGCCAGCGACGTGCCGCCAGCCCCGGTCTGGAAGGAAAAGCCGTCGACCAGCAGGCCCGAGGCGTCGATCGCACGCGCCGCCATCGCCGCGATCCGCAACGATACCGGATCATCGGTGATCCGCGTCGTGCCCGAGACGATCCGGGTGGGATCGCCGATCGAGGGCACCACGACGACCGCGTCGACCTCGTTGCCGGCGATGTCGATGCTGGCGAGCCGGTCGTCCAGCAGATTGTCGGTGACGGCGACGACCCGCCTGGCATAGCGCGCATCGACCATTGCATAGCCCAGCGGACCACAGGCCGACGGCCCGATCGCGCCGCTGAGATTGCCCTGGCGGTCCGCCGAGGGCGCCGCCACGAAGGCGACGTCGATCGGCAACGCGCCGGTCGCGATGGCGCGCGCGCGGCCGCTATGGGTCTGCAGGACGGCCGGATGGCGCAGTTCGCCGGCGGAGATCGCGCGCGCGACCGGACCGGCGACATAGGCGGTGCTGATCCGGGTGATCACTCCGCTACGGATATGCGGCACGAGCGGGGCATGGACCGGGAAGATCGAGCTGGCCGCGACATGGAGATCGCGCAGCCCGCGCGCCGCCAGCACATCGACGACGGCGCGCATGACATCGTCGCCGTCGCGAAGATGATGGTGGAACGAGATGGTCGCGCCGTCGCGAAGGTCGAGCGTATCGACGACCGCGTCGATCGAGTCGAACAGCGGCACCTGCGCCCGCCGCTTCGCCGCCTTGTCGACCGGCCGCGCGCGGAACGGCCGCACCGGGCCATAGCCGTCGATGTGATCGGGCAGTCGGCGGGTCATCGCTCGCTCCGCATCAGTCGATGTTGGCGAGGATACGCTGCGCCTGCGCGATCACCGGCTTGTCGATCATGCGGCCATCCACGGCGATCGCCGCGCCATTCGCCTGCTCGGCCGCCGCGATGACCCTGTGCGCCCAGGCCACCGCCCCCTCGGTCGGTCGCAGCGCCGCATGGACCGCCGCGACCTGAGCCGGGTGGATGCACATCTTCGCGCCGAAGCCCGCCTTCGCCGATGCCGTCATCGCCCGTGCCACGACGTCGGGATCGCGAAAGTCGGTGGTGACGCCGTCGATCGGCGCGGCGATGCCGCCGACCCGCGATGCCAGCACCAGTTGCAGGCCCAGCGGTGCCAGCAATGTCTCGTCGGTGACGCCCAGGTCGAGCGCCAGATCGATCGTCCCGAAGGCCAGTCGGCGAACGCCCGGCGTGGCGGCGATCGTCCGGACATCGGCGACGCCGTGCGCGCTTTCGATCAGCGCGACGACCGGCGCGACCGCACAGGCCCGCGCCAGCCCGTCCCCCGGCTCCGCCTTGGCGAGCATGATCCCGAGGACGCCCGGATGCGCCGCCACGCGCAAATCCTCGTCGAACCACCCGGTCCCGGCGTCGTTGACCCGGAGCAGGACGGGGCGGTCGGGATCGAGCTGCGCCGTCAGTGCGGCGCGCGCGGCGACCTTCTCGTCGGGCGGCACCGCATCTTCCAGATCGACGATGACGATATCGGCCTCGGTCGCCAGCGCCTTGGCGATCCGTTCGGGGCGATTGGCGGGGACGAACAGGAAGGACCGGGCATCGTCGATCCGCCGGCCTGGGTCATGCGGCATGCGACACCATGCCCGGCGCCAGCCCGAGTTCGGCGAGGATCGCATCGGTATGCTCGCCCAGCGCGGGGATCGCGTCCATGCGCGCGTCGGGGCGGCCGGGCGGCAACAAGGCGGGGATCGGTCCGATCGGCGAAGACACGTCAACCCAGCGCCCGCGCGCCGCCAGCTGCGGATGCGCCCACAGCCCGGCCATGTCGTTGACGCTGGCATTGGCGATCTTCGCGGCGTCGAGCCGATCGAGAACCTCGGCGCGGGCCAGGTCGCCAAAGGCCGCCGTGATGATCGCGGCCAGCGCGGCCCGGTTTTCCGACCGGCGCGATGTCGAGGAGAAGCGCGGATCGGCGGCCAGGTCGGGCTGTTCCAGCACGATGGTGCAGAAGGCCGCCCATTCACGCTCGTTCTGGATGCCGAGCATCACCTCCCCGTCCGCGGTGCGGAAAGGGCCGTACGGATAGATGGTCGCATGCGATGCGCCGACGCGCGGCGCCTGGGGCGCGCCGTCATAGGCGTAATACATCGGGAAGCTCATCCACTCGGCCATCGCCTCCAGCATCGACACGTCGATATGGCGGCCCTTGCCGGTGCGGCCACGCTCGATCAGCGCGGCTAGGATATTGGTATAGGCGTACATGCCCGCGGCGATGTCGGCGATCGAACAGCCCGCCTTCGCCGGTTCGTCGGGGGTGCCGGTCACCGACAGGAAACCCGACTCGCTCTGGATCAGCAAGTCATAGGCCTTGCGATCGCGATGCGGTCCGTCCTGGCCATAGCCGGAGATGTCGCACACGATCAGTCGCGGATGCGCGTCGTGCAGCGTCGCGAAGTCCAGGCCCATGCGCTGCGACGCGCCGGGGGCGAGGTTCTGGACCAGCACATCCGCCTTGTCGATCAGCCGCGACAGGACGGCTATGCCCTGCGGCGACTTCAGGTCGAGCGCCAGGCTTTCCTTCGACCGGTTGCACCACACGAAATGCGAGGAGAGGCCACCGACCCGTTCGTCATAGGCACGCGCGAAGTCGCCGCTTTCGGGGCGTTCGACCTTGATGACGCGGGCGCCCAGATCGGCGAGCTGCCGGGTGGCGAACGGCGCGGCGATCGCATGCTCCAGGCTGACGACGGTAATGCCTTCGAGAGGGCGCATGGCCGCTATTCCCTTGAATGGTTCGCTGGAGTGGCGGGGCGGCCGATGGAGCCGCCCCGGCCGGTCATCACTTGCGGAACATGTAGGTCTTGGTGTTGGTGAACTCGGCCAGCCCCTCCGCGCCGTTCTCGACGCCCAGGCCCGACTGTTTGTGGCCGCCGAAGGGGATGTCGATCCCGTGGATATGGATCTCGTTGACCCAGACCGTGCCGGTCTCCAGCCGCTTGGCGACGGCGATGGCGGCATCGCGGTCGCGGCCCCAGACCGATCCGGCGAGGCCGAAGGGCGTGTCGTTGGCCTTGGCGATCACCTCCTCGACATCGTCGAAGGCGATGATCGGCAGGATCGGGCCGAACGGCTCCTCCTTGACGATACGGCTGGTCTCGGGCGGGTTGTCGACGATGGTGACGGGCACGAAATTGCCCGCCAGGCTCTCGTCGATCGTACCGCCCAGCGGGACGGTGTAGCCGTTCGCCTTCACATCGGCGAACAGGTCCTTCAGCTTGTCATACTGCATCCGGTTCTGGATCGGGCCGAGATCGGTCGCCGGGTCCATGCCGTCGCCGACCGTCTGCTGACGGCCATATTCGACGAAGGCGGCGACGAAGGCGGCATGGATCGAACGGTGGACGTACAGGCGCTTGGAGGCGATGCACCACTGGCCCGAATTGCCGAACGCGGCCCAGAACAGGGTGGGGATCAGCGGCTCCCAATCGGCATCGGCCAGCACGATCGCGGCGTCGTTGCCGCCGAGTTCCAGCGTGATCCGCTTCAGGTTCGACGCGCCCGACGCCATCACCTTCTTGCCGGTGGCGGTCGAGCCGGTGAAGCTGATCTTGGCGATGTCGGGATGTTCGGTCATCTGCGCGCCCAGATCGTTGCCGCCCGATACGATGTTGAGCACGCCGGCCGGGAACACCCGCTGCGCGATCTCGCCGAAGCGCAGCGTGCACAGTGGGGTATAGGGCGACGGCTTCATCACCATCGTGTTGCCGGTCAACAGGCACGGCGCAATCTTCCACAGGCCCAGCAGCACGGGGAAGTTCCACGGCGTGATCGCACCGACGACGCCCAGCGGGGTGTGGTGCACCTCGACGATATGATCGTCGGTGTCCTCGATCACCTCGACCGGCAGTTCGCGCTTGGCGACCTCGCGGACCCAGTAGATCGCGGCCTCCACCTCGCCGGTCGCCATGCTGTGGCGCGGCTTGCCCTGTTCGAGGGTCAGCAGCGTGATCAGCTCGTCCTTGTTCGCCTCCAGCGCGTCGGCATAGGCGGTGACATAGGCGCCACGCTCGGCCCAGGGCAGCGCCGACCAGCCGGGGAACGCCGCCTTCGCGGCCGCGATCGCGGCCTCCATATGCTCGGCGGTGCCCTCGGGCGCCTGGGCCAGCACCTGGTTGGTGGCGGGGTTGAGGACGTCGAACGACTTGTTCGTCTCGACCAGCTTGCCGTCGATCGTCAGCGCATAGGGGCCGGCGAAATCGATGGTCAGCGGCGCGTCGGTGAGAGTAGCGGTCATGCGTTGGCTCCTGAAGCGGGACGTACGATGGGTTTCAGCACCCGGCCGGACTCGGAGTCCGCGATCGCCTGGTTGATGTCGGCAAGGTCGTAGAACGCTATCAGGCGGTCGAACGGGAAGCGGCCGGCGCGCCACAATTCGATCAGCTGCGGGATGAACACCTGCGGCACGCTGTCGCCTTCGATGATGCCGCGCACCGTGCGCCCGAACAGCAGGGTGTTCATGTCCAGGCTGGCGCAATCGCCCAGGTTCGCCGCGCCGATCAGGCCGCAGGTGCCGGGGATGCGCAACGCCTCCACCGCCTGCGCCAGCACCTTGGGGTTGCCGGTGCATTCCAGCGTGAAGTCGGCGCCGCCCGTGCCGGTGATCTCCCTGATCCGCTCGACCGCATCCTCCTTGCCGGCGTTCACGCCGTGCGTCGCGCCCAGTTCCTTGGCCAGCGCCAGGCGGTCGTCATGCAGGTCGACGAGGATGATCGTGGTGCAGCCGACCGCCGCGGCCGCCATGGCCGCCGACAGCCCGACCGAGCCCGCGCCGAAGATCGCGATCGACGAGGCGGCGGGCGGCTTCAGCGCGTTCAGCACCGCGCCCGCGCCGGTCTGGATACCGCAGCCCAGCGGCCCCATCAGCTCGAGCGGCACGTCGCTGCGGATCTTGATGGCGTTGCGCTCGGTGGCGATGGCATAGGTGCCGAAGCTCGATTGCGCGAAGAAGGCGCTGCCCAGCGGATGGCCATGCGCGTCGCAGACGGCCTGGCTGCCGTCCATGCGGCTGCCCTTGAAATTGCGGTCGTAGAATTCGACGCAATAGCCCGGCCGGCCCGAGCGGCACTCGCCGCAGCGGCCGCAATGGCCATAGGACAGGACGACATGATCGCCGGGGGCCAGGGTGGTGACGCCGTCGCCGACCTGCTCGACCACGCCCGCGCCCTCATGCCCTAGGACCAGGGGCAGCGGCACGGGATAGCCCTGATCGCGCACCACCATGTCGGTGTGGCACACGCCGGTGCCGACGATCCGGACCAGGACCTCGCCGGTGCGCGGCGCCTCGAACCGGGCGTCGACGATCTCCAGCGGCTGCGATTTCTCGCGCGCGACGGCGGCTTTTCCTTCGATCATCCCTTCGCTCCTCAAATCGTGCGACCGCCATCCACCGGCAGTTCGACGCCGGTGATGAAATCGGACTGGGCGAGATACATGGCGGCATCGGCGACATCGCCGGGTTCGCAGAACCGACCGAGCGGGATCGAGCCCAGGAATTTCTGACGGTTTTCGGGCGTGTCGGGCATGCCCATGAAATCCTCGAGCATGCCGGTGACGCCCATGACCGGACAGATCACGTTGACGCGGATCTTCCACGGCGCCAGTTCGACCGCCAGGCTCTTCGACAGCATGTTGGTCGCGCCCTTGGAGCCATTATACCAGGTCAGGCCCGGACGCGGCCGGATGCCGGCGACCGATCCGACGTTCAGGATGACCCCGCCGCCATTGTCGCGCATGGCGGGCACCACGGCGTGCACCATGTGATAGATCGACTTGATGTTGACGTTCAGGACGCGGTCGAACGTCGCCTCGTCCACGTCGAGCAGCGGCTGGTTCTTGTGGGTATAGCCGGCATTGTTGACGACGATGTCGGGCACGCCGAACGTGTCGATCGTCGCCTGGACCGCCGCATCGATGGCGGCGCGCGCGGTGACGTCGGCCTGCACGCCGATCGCGCGGCCCTCGCCGATCGCGTCGGCGACCGCGCGGGCCTTGTCGCCGTTCAGATCGACGATCACCACCCGGGCGCCGGCCGCGGCATAGCGGTGGGCGATCGCTTCCCCAAAGCCACTGGCCGCGCCGGTGACGATGGCGATCTTACCGTTCAAGTCCATACCCTATCCTCTTCCTAAGTCCGCGGGGCTCACCCGTGGTTGAGCACCATCGTCTTGGTCTTGCTGAAATCATGCAGGGCGGCGAAGCCCTTTTCGCGGCCATGCCCGCTCTTGCCCGAACCTCCGAAGGGCAGCTCGATACCGGCGCCCGCGCCATAGCAGTTCACGAAGACCTGGCCGGAGCGGATGCGCTTGACGAGCCGCATCTGGCGCGCGCCGTCGCGGGTCCAGACCGCCGCGACCAGCCCGTAATCGGTGCCGTTGGCGAGGCGTATCGCATCGGCCTCGTCATCGAAGGGCTGGATGGTCAGCACCGGGCCGAACACCTCCTCCTGCGCGATGACGTTGCCGCGCGGCACCGGGCCGAACAGCGTCGGCTTCACATAATAGCCGTCCGCCGCGATACCCTCGGCCAGCACGCCCTGCGCGAGCACCGGCACGCCGTCCGCCTCGGCGCGGTCGATGAAGGACTGTACCCGGCGCTGCTGCTTGGCGGTGATGATCGGGCCGCAGTCGAGGTTCATCTCGGGCGCGCCGACACGGACCTTGGCGAAGGCGTCGGCGAGCCGTTCGACAAAGGCGTCATAGGCCGAGCGCTCGACCAGCACGCGGCTGCCCGCCGAACAGGTCTGGCCGCTATTCTGGATGATCGCCTTGACGATCACCGGGATGGCCGCATCGAAATCGGCATCGGCGAAGACGACCTGCGGCGACTTGCCGCCCAGTTCGAGGGTGCAGGTGATGTAATGATCGGCGCACAGCTTCTGGATGACCTGGCCCACTTCGGGCGAGCCGGTGAACGACATGAAGTCGACGCCCTGATGCGCGGCCAGCGCGGCGCCCGCGACCTGCCCCTTGCCGGTGACGATGTTGATCGCGCCCTCGGGGAAACCCGCCTCGGCCGCGAGTTCGACCAGACGCAGCGAGGTGGCGCAGGCGTCCTCCGCCGGCTTCAGCACGGTCGCGTTTCCGACCGCCAGCGACGGCGCCAGGGTGCGGCCGAACATCTGCGCGGGATAGTTCCAGGGCAGGATATGCCCGGTCACGCCGTGCGGTTCGTGCAGCACGCCGACATGATAGCCGGGCAGATAGGGAATGGTCTCGCCGTGCAGCTTGTCCGCCGCGCCGCCATAGAATTCGAAATAGCGGGCGAGCGCGACGATATCGGCATCGGCGACGCCCTTGGGCTTGCCGGTGTCCTTGGCCTCGATCGCCGAGAGTTCCTGTGCGTGCGCCAGGATCGCGTCGCCCAGCCGCATCAGCATCCGGCCGCGCTCGGTGGCGGTGGTGCGGCCCCAGGCGCCCTCGTCATACGCCTTGCGCGCGGCCGCGACCGCCAGGTCGACATCGGCGGCCGTGCTGTCGGCGATCGTGCCGAAGCTCTTGCCCGTCGCCGGTTCGTAGATGGGCATGGTCGCGCCCTCGACCGGATCGGCCCAGGCCCCGTCGATGAAATTGCGGCTGAAGTCGGTTTTCATACGCTCGCTCCCGGTCACCGTCGCGGCCTGGCGGACCAACGATCGGGGGGAGGCGCCGGGTCGCCGGACAGGCGGACGGCCGGACATGATCACCTCTCCCGATCGGGCGCTTACGGCCTCTATGACTTGTAGATATTCGGTCCTTTCAATATCGTCCAATAGGTCGAACCGAGGTTTTTGATTAGTTTTCGATATGGAACTCCGCCATCTCCGATACGCGCTCGCGGTGGCCGACGAGCGGCATTTCACCCGGGCCGCCGCGCGGCTGGGCATCGCGCAACCGCCGCTCAGCCAGCAGATCAAGGCGTTGGAGGACGAACTGGGCGTGCGGCTCTTCCACCGGCTGACGCGCGGGATCGAGCTGACCGAGGCCGGGGTGGCGTTCATGCCGTTCGCGCGGGCCGCGCTGGAGGCGGCGGACCATGCCGCCGATGCGGCGCGGCGCGCGGCGCGCGGCGAGATCGGCGGCATCTCGATCGGCTTTACCAGCTCGGCATCCTTCAATCCGCGCGTGCCGCATATCATCGGCCGGTTCCGCGAGGCCTATCCGACGCTGGAGATCATGCTGGAGGAGAAGGCCACCACCGCGCTCCTGCAATCGCTGCAGGCCGGAACGCTGGATGTCGCGTTCCTGCGGCCGACCCTGGGCGAGACCGACGGACTGGTCAGCCGGCGCCTGCCCGACGAGGATCTGTGGATCGCGCTGCCCGCCCGGCACCGGCTGGCGGGGGCGACGTCGCTGGCGCTGGTCGAGCTCGCCGGCGATCCCTTCATCCTCTATCCGCGCGCCAATGGTCGGCTGCTCTATGACAGCATCATCGCCGCCTGCCGCAATGCGGGCTTCAGCCCCCGGATCGCGCAGGAAGCACCGCAGATGGCATCGACCGTGAACCTGGTCGCGGCGGGGGTAGGGGTCGCGCTGGTGCCCGAATCGCTGTGCCGCCTGCATGCGCAGGGGGTCACCTATGCGCGGATCGCGGGCGACGGTCCCAAGGCGCAGCTCGTCGTCTCGCACCGCCGCACCACGCTGGTGCCGCCCGCCGTGCGCAACTTCATGAGCTGCGTCGCAGCGGACGGCGGATAGCGTCAGGCGTTCGCCGCGATCAGCCTGGCGGCGCGCCAGCCGATCAGGATCGACGGCGCATTGGTGTTGCCGGTGGTGATCGACGGCATGACCGAGGCGTCGGCGACGCGCAGCCCCTCGACCCCGTACACCCGCAACTGCGGATCGACGACGGCGGTCGCATCGGTGCCCATCTTGGCGGTGCCGACCGGATGGAAATAGGTCGACGCCGACTTCTTCAGGAACGCGCGATATTCGACCGGCGACGATGCCGCCCGGCCGGGTAGCAGCTCGGCCTTGCGAATGTCCTTATAGGCATCGGAATTGCCGATGGCGCGCGCCAGATTGGTCGCCTCGCGCAGCGCGATCAGGTCCTGTTCGACCGCCAGATAGTTCGGATCGATCAGCGGGGCCGCGCGCGGATCGGCCGAGGTCAGCCGGATGCTGCCGCGCGATTTCGGACGCATCACGCCCGACAGGATCGCATAGCCGTTGGTCTGTTGAAGGTTCAGTTCCTTGGTCGCGAACGGCACGCTGACATAGAGCGCGTTGATGTCGGGCACCGGCTGCGACGGCGTCGACCGCCACCACATATAGACTTCGGAATGGTTGTACTGGGTGGGCGGTACCGGGCGCTTCGCCTCGTAATTGACGCCGGCACCCAGGACATGGTCCTGCAGGTTCTGGCCGACGCCCGACAGCGCGACCAGCGGCTGGATGCCCAGCGACTTCAACGTCGCCGGGTCGCCGATACCGGACAGCATCAACAGCTTGGGCGTCACCAGCGCGCCGGCCGACAGGATGACTTCCTTATTGGCGCGCACGATGACCGGCTTGCCGGCGTGCAGATACTGAACGCCGACGCAGCGACCCTTCTCGACCAGCAGCTTGAGCACCGGCGCCTCGGTCAGGACCGTCAGCTTGGCGCCCTTCTCCATCGCGGGGCGCAGGAAGGCGACCGCCGAGCTCTGGCGCTTGCCGGCATGGACCGTCATGTTGACCCAGGCGGGACCTTCGAGCGTCCCGCCATTGAAGTCGGGGGTCTCGGGATAGCCGAGCGACTTGGCGCCTTCCATGAACGCACGCGCGCCTTCATGCCCCTTGGCGGGGTCGGGCCGCGATACGTGGAGCGGGCCGCCGGCGCCGCGCATGGCGCTGGCACCGCCCTCCCAATCCTCGAGCGCCTTGTAATCGGGCAGGACCGAGTCCCAGTCCCAGCCGGTCGCGCCGTTATACGCCCAGTCGTTGTAATCCTGCGCGCTGCCCCGGCAGTAGATCATGCAGTTCACGCTGCTGCACCCGCCCAGACCCTCGCCGCGCGGATAGGGAACGACGCGATTGGCGGCGTGCGCCTGGGGCGTGGTCTCATATCCCTTGGTGAAGGCGGAAGCCAGCGCGGCGGGCCATTGCGCAGGGTCGGCAATCAGCGGGCTGTCATCCTGGATGCCGCTTTCCAGGACGAGCACCGACGCGCCGGTGCGCTGCGCCAATTGCCCCGCCACGGTCGCCCCGGCCGAGCCCGCGCCGATCACGATATAGTCGGCCGCCCGAGGCGCGGCCGACGTCCGCGTCGACTGCGCCCATGCCTTGCCCCCGGCCAGCCCGAGCGCGTTGGCGACCGCGAAGCCGGCGCCGGCGGCCATCGCCGCGCTCAGGAAGGCGCGGCGATCGAACGCGCCCCGCGAATAGGCGTTCAGGGCGTCGCCCAGGCGCCGGCCGTCAATGTCGTCCATCATCCTCATCCTCTGTTCTTCGTTTTTTCAGAATACCTTGAGCAGGCGTAGCTGGACCCGCGCGCCCTCGCGAAAGCCGTTATGGACCGACAGGTCGGTGCCGACCTGCGTCAGCAACTGCCATTTCGGCGAGAAGGTGTGCCGGTAGGTTCCCAGCACCGACAAGGTGCGCGTGATGTTGCGCTGGTCGACCCGATCGATGCTGGTTGCGCCACCGTTCAGGTACATCAGGCGGACATTCGCCTCGTTGGCGGGATCGATCAGATAGCGGGCGAAACCTTGGACCCGGTATTGCGCCTTCTGCCGGAGCGCCGCTGTCCCCAATTCGCTATTCTTGCCGAACACCATGGCGTCGCCGCCCAGCTCGGCGACGAAATGGTCGCCGAACCCCTTGGAATAGACGACCTGCAACGACCCCTTCCACCGGTTCTCGCCCAGGTTCAGCGCCTTGGTCCGATCATATTCGCCGGTCGGGATGAACAGATAGGGGGTGATGCCGAGATAGGATTTGTTCGCTGGGTCGTTGTGCACCCACAGGGTCGATACCAGGATGGTGTCGCCAAAGCCGGTCGTCTTGCCGAGCGCGGCCGTCGAGCCTCCGGCTTCGATATGGCCGAAGGGCTGAAGCACCTGATAGTCGAGCGTCATGCCCGCGACCTTGGTAAAGCCGACATAGCGGAAGATGGTGACGGCCACGTCCAGCTCGGCCTTGTCGTCGACCTTCCTGCCGTTCGCATAGAGTGAACCGGAATGCGCGAATTGCTGATAGACCAGGCCCAGATGCGTACCGGACGGCGCCGGTACGTAATCGCCCGCGTCGATCGCCTGGGCCGATGCCGGCGACGCTGCGCCTGTCGCCCATCCAAAAGCCGCTACGGCCGCTGCAACCGTGCAGAGACGCTGTCCCATCATCATCCCCTCGTCCATTTTTCGTGGCTCTCATGACGGAGCCTGAACACAGGAATTATCGCTTTCGTCAGCCTAGTATATCGCCGTATGAACAACGTTGATTTCGCCGTTCGCGAACGATGGAGGCGGCCATGCTGCAGGATCTGGTCTCGCTACGGCTGTTCGTTCGTGCCGCGGAAAGCGGCAAGCTGGGCGAGGCGGCACGACAAGGCAATCTGGCGATCGCGGCCGCGTCGCGGCGCATCGCCCTGCTGGAGGCGCAGTTCGGCGTGCGGCTGTTCGATCGCAGCCGATCGGGCCTGACGCTGACCCCGGCGGGCAGCGCCCTCCTCGTCACCGCGCGCACCCTGTTGGAACAGGCGCGGGCGATCGACGATGAAATGGCCGATTTCGCCGGGGGCATGCGCGGGGTGGTGCGGCTGCACACCAATCCCTCGGCGATCATCCAGTTCCTGCCCGCCGACCTCGCATCCTTCGCCGCGACGCGGCCCGACGTCCGCATCGACCTGGAGGAAAATATGAGCGCCGCAATCGTCGAGGCGGTGGCGGCCAATCGTGCCGACCTCGGCATCATCATCGGTGGCACCGCCAGGCGCGGGCTCGCGACCATGGGGTATCGCCAGGATACTTTGGCGCTCTTGAGTCCAAGGGGGATGTACTCGGATCGGCAGACGATCGAGTTCGCCGAAGTTCAGGACCGCGACTTTGTAGGTCTGGTCGGATCGACCGCGCTCACCCGGACGATGCTCGCCGAGGCGGCAAAGGCCGACCGCGCGCTGCGCCTGCGCGTGCAGGTGCAGAGTTTCGACGGCGTATGCCGCATGGTGGAATCGGGGTTCGGCTTGGGCGTCCTGCCGGAAAAGGCGGCGCGCGCCTTTGCCCGGTCGATGGCGCTCGACGTCGTTCCGCTGTCCGACCCCTGGGCCACCCGGCAGATGGAGATATGCATCTCGCCTTCGGTGCGACCGGGGTCGCTGGCGCGTGTCCTGGCCGAACATCTTTCCGGCTTTGCCGAAGCGCCGGGCGAGGTTTTCGAAGGTTAGGAGGCGCCGACTTTTGGCCTCCCCAAAAACGTCGGGCTCCGATCGAGGTCAATTTTGGTAATAGGGGATCAGGAGCGTACTGGACTAGCTGATCAAGTGCGGCGAGCAGTGGGAGCGGACGTCCCGCAACATCATTGGTGGTGCGATGACGAAAGAGCGTTGGCTTCTGGATAGTCGAATAAGCAGGTGAGAACAGGTTTGCGGGCAACGCTGCCCGTTGGCCTCCAGCTACAAGCGACGACCACTTCCAATCTGATCCAATCTACCGCTACGTTGAACGGCGCCTGGCTCCGCTCCGCTTCCGGGCCCCGCTTCCGCAAGGGATCACACCCATGAACCGTGTTACCACAGCCCTTATCCTCGCCACCGCACTGGCCGCCAGTCCTGCCGCAGCCCAGTCTGCCGGTCCGACGATCCGTACCGACGACGGTACCGTCCGCGGACAGGCCGCTGAGGGCGTCGAAAGCTGGAAAGGTATTCCCTTTGCCGCGCCGCCGGTCGGCCCGCTACGCTGGCGCGCACCGCAGCCGGCAGCGAAGTGGACCGGTGTCCGCGACGCCACCCGATATAGTCCGGACTGTATGCAGAAGCCCTTCCCGAGCGACGCCGCTCCGCTCGGCACCACTCCGGCAGAGGACTGCCTGTACGCCAATGTCTGGCGGCCGACGGGAGCCAGGGGCAAGTTGCCGGTGCTGGTTTGGATCTATGGCGGTGGCTTCGTGAACGGCGGGGCGTCGCCACCGACCTATGCCGGTGCGAACATGGCCACGAAGGGCGTCGTGTTCGTCAGCTTCAACTACCGCCTTGGCCGCTTTGGCACCTTTGCCCTTCCGCAACTGACCGCGCAGAATGCCGATGGCGGCCGGTTGGGCAATTACGGGATCATGGATCAGGTCGCGGCGCTGCAATGGGTCAAGCGCAACATTGCGGCGTTCGGCGGCGATCCGGCGGACGTGACGATCTCGGGCGAGAGTGCCGGCGGCATCTCGGTCCATGCGCTGGTCACTTCGCCCGAAGCGAAGGGCCTGTTCAACAAGGCGGTCGTGATGTCTGGCGGCGATGCGAAGGCGTTCACCGGCAATACGTTGGCGGATGTCGAGACGATTGGCGGCAACTTCGCCCGGAGCAAGGGGATCGATCCCGCCGCCCCCGACGCGCTGCAACGCCTGCGCGCGCTGTCGGCGGAGGACGTGCTCGACGGGCTCAACATGGCGCAGATGTCCGGCCGCCCCGGCGCACCGCCGACCAATTCGGGACCGTTCGTCGATGGCAGGGTCGTGGTCGATGTCCGCAAGGCCTATGAACAGGACCGCTTTGCCCGGATGCCGATGATGATCGGCGCGACCAGCGCCGATATCGGCGGCAAGAGCGGGTTCATGATCGCGGGCGGGCGCGAGGCATCGGCGATGATCGCCGACAGGGGCGTGCCGGTCTGGCAGTATCGCTTCTCCTACGTCGCCGATTCCATCGGGCAGGGCGGCGCCCAGCACGCGACAGACATCCCCTATTTCTTCGACAATGTTCGCATCAAATATGGCGCGCAGACGACAGCGAAGGACGAAGCCGTCGGCGCGGCGATGAGCACGTACCTGGCCAACTTCGTAAAGCGCGGGGATCCGAACGGCGGCGCGATGGCGCTGTGGCCACGCTACACCCGTGCCAACGACACGCTTGCCGACTTCGCGGCCTCCGGCAAGGTCGTGGTAGCGCGAGACCCGTGGGGCGCCGAGATCGACCGCGTGTCGCAGGCGCTGGCGGCGGCGAAGGCTTCGGGGCGCTACACCACGCTGACCACGCCCATCGGCGAGCTCCTCGACAATCCGGCCACGCGCGCGGTGCTGGAGCGGCATGTTCCGGCGTTCCTGAAGAACCCGCAACTCGACATGGCGCGCGGCACGACGCTGTACGGGTTGCAGACCTATCTGCCCGACCAGTTTACCGACGCGTTGCTGGCTAAGATCGACCACGATCTCGCAGCCGTTCCGGTCAGGAAGTAGGATACTGAACTCGGGCTAAAGGGACCGGGACCGGATGATAGTCGCTGCCGGTACAGTGGCATTGGCGGCCGGGTGGTTCGAAGGCGTTCGAGCCGATCCCGTCACCATCAACCGGTTGCAGTAATCGCGGTCGGAAACGCGGTTGAACGGGCTTCCGACCGTCAGTGATGCCTTCGTCGAGTGTTGTGCGATCTTCCCGTTACCCGAATGCCAATGGCCCAGCGCACGGTCCTGGGCGTTCGCTGACCGGCTATGATTGAAGCATGTCGAATGGCCGGTGAATGGCGAGTTTCGGCGTGTACCGCCATGCACCGTCAGGATCATGATCGTCCACTCGTCTGCGATCTCGTCCAGCACCGGGCGGATAAGAGGCGCGTCTATCATCACCGTGCACGACAGGGCCTGCAGGTCGGCATCGCTCGCCATATCTATGCTACTCCGAGCGCGTTCTTGATAGCAGATATGCTTCGTATGTCTGGTTCGCCATCTCGAATGAAAGGGCTGAAGATGGCAAGAATGGCAGGCAAGGTCGCGCTAGTAGTCGGTGGGGCGAGCGGAATTGGTCTCGCGACCGGACGTCGGTCGCACGAGGTTGCCGCCGCGGCTGAGAGTATCGGTCCATCGGCGCACGGCGTAGAAGCCGACGCGGCGTGCCACGGCGATCTTGAGCAAGTCGTGGCGGAGGCCAAGCGTCTGCATGGTCGCATTGACGCGATGGTGCTTAACGCCGGATTGTCGGAGCCGGCAACAATCGTCGAGGAAACTGGCGAGCATTTCGACCGGCACTTCGCCATCAACGTGCGCGGCGCGCTGTTTGGGATTCAGGCGGCGCTGCCCGTGCTCAGCGACGGAGCATCGGTGGTGCTGGTCGGCTCGATCGCCGACGCGATGGGCGTGACGCCGTTCAGTACTTACGGAGCGACCAAGGCGGCACTGCGCTCCTACGCGCGCAGCTAGGCGGCCGGGCAGGCGCCGCGATGCATCCGCGTCAATGTCGTCGCACCGGGACCAACCGATACGGACATGATGGCTGCGGCACCCGAGGAGATGCGGCAGATGCTCATCGCGCCGATTCCGCTCGGCCGCATGGCGCGCGCCGACGAGATTGCCGCCGCTGCCGTCTTCCTACTCAGCGACGAAGCCAGCTTTATTACAGGTGCCGAACTTTGTGTCGATGGCGGCATGCGACAGGTGTAGCCAGATGAACAGGCGGCGCCTGACGTGCGGATCGGCTAGACCTCACGATCAGCATCGCCCGTCTTCAGTAGGCAGCGAGATCGGCCGATCCGCCCGAACCCGCTTAGGGAAGCACGTCTCGCGCACTTGAATGAATGACCGAAGTTAGGCGGCAAGGAACTAGCCGCGAATGTCTAAATATGGGTCGACCCAGTCCTTTGGGATTGTCCCGTAGGTTGGCTTTCGAAAAGAGAGAAGCCGGCATTCGCCTTCGAGCGTTCTACCAAGCCATCGAGCGTCTATAGACGCTTGCGTTGAGCGTAAGCCATTGGGGTAACTTCAAAATGGAACCGCACCCGCCCTGCTGGCACGACGCGTTGGCGGAAGAGGTGGGATTCGAACCCACGGAGAGCTTGCACCCTCGCCGGTTTTCAAGACCGGTTCCTTAAACCACTCGGACACTCTTCCTTCGGCGATGTCGCGACTAGAGCGGGTAGGCCGCTTTGTGCAAGCCTTTGTCGCGCGGGGGGTTCCATCGGCGTGGGGCCCTGTGCCAATACCGGGTGGTAGCGGGAGGCCGGTGTATGCGTTTGGCAAAAGCGGGGATGGCGTTCGTTCTCAGCCTGATGGCCGGGACATCGGCGTCGGCCCAGGACGCGGAGGGGTTCCAGGCCTATCTGCGCGAGGTCGCCGTCCGTGCGCGGGCGCAGGGCGTGCAGCAATCGACCATCGACGCGGTCCTGCCGACGCTGACCTACAACCCGCGGGTCGTCGAGCTCGATCGGCAGCAGCCAGGATCGTCGAACACGACCACCGTATCGCGTTTCGCCCCCTATCGCATGCGCCATGTCGATGCCGCCCGGATCAATCGTGGGCGTACCGCCTATGCCGCGCAGCGACCGCGGCTGGCGTCGATCGAACGCCAGACCGGCGTTCCCGAGGAGATCATGGTCGCGATCTGGGGCCATGAAACCAATTATGGCAGCTATACCGGCGACTTCGACCTGCCACGCAGTCTCGCGACGCTTGCCTATGAGGGCCGCCGCCGCGCGCTGTTCGAACCGGAGTTCATCGCGACGCTGAAGATGATCGACCGCGGCGTGCCGCGCGACCGGTTGAAGGGCAGCTGGGCCGGCGCGTTCGGCTATCCGCAGTTCCTGCCGTCGATCTACCTGCGCCTTGCGCGGGACGGGGATGGCGACGGGGTGCCGAATATCTGGTCGAACCCGGCCGACACGCTCGCCTCGATCGCCAATTATTTCGTCGATGCCGGCTGGCGCCCGGGCCAGCCCTGGGGCTTTGCCGTCAGCGTCCCGGCCGGCTTCGAACGGTCGATCCTGACGCCGCGATCGCTGTCGCCACGCTGTCCGCGCGTGTTCGAACGGCATAGCCAGTGGCGGAGCCTTGCCGAGTGGCGGACGCTCGGCGTGGTGCCAAACGACGGACGGCAGCTCGACCCGACGATCCAGGCGACGCTGATCGAGCCTGACGGCCCGGGCGAAACGGCGTATCTGCTGACCGGCAATTACCGGGTCATCCTCGATTACAACTGCTCGAACTACTATGCGCTGTCGGTCGGGTTGCTGGCCGACGCGGTCGCACGATGAGCTTCGGCGCTGCGGCACTGCTGATCGCCGGGTGGACGCAGAGCGGTGCGGATACGCCCCCGCCAGTCGTGCATGAGCAGCGACTGGATGATGTCGGGGCGGTAGCGATCGCGACCGGTCCTGCCGATGCGAAACTGACCGTGGCGCATCGCGGATTGCCGCCGGGCAGCTTTGCCGAAGTCACCGATCTCGCCAGCGGACGGACGATCATCGCCTTGGTCGAACCGGAAGCCGTACCGGCCGGCGGTACGATCGGTAGCCTGTCGGCAGCGACCGCGCGCGCGCTCGACCTTGGCACCGAAGGGCCGCGCACCGTCCGCATTCGCCCGGCGATACCCTCACCGGCCGAACAGGCGGCAGTCCGGGGCGGCACGGTCGTTCGTCGGCTCGATGCCCCGACGGCATTGCTCACCGCCTTGCGTAAGCGACTGCCGCAGCCGCCGCCGATGGTCGCCGCCGCCGCGCCGCAACCGGCACCGCCAGCCGTCGCCCCGGTCAAGCCCACGCCCCGACCGGCAACCCAACCCGCGCCCGCAAAGACGCCACCCGCTGCGGCCCGCGGACGGTGGTTCGTGCAGGTCGCGACACTTTCCGACGCTACCCGCGCCGCCGCGCTCGCAAAATCGGTCGATGGCGTTGTGCGTTCGACGGGCAGGCTGTACCGGGTGCAGGCAGGCCCATTCGCCACCCGAGCCGCTGCCGAAACCGCCCGTGCGTCGATCGCCCGTCGCGGCTTCGGCGACGGCCGGATCATCGCCCAGGACTGAACGGAACCACGTGCCCCATGCGTAAGATCGCCCTTTCGAGCATCGCCGCCATCGCCATTGCCACCCCCGGCATCGCCGCCGCGCCGCCGTTCGAAACGCCGGCACCGGTCGCGTTCATGACCGACCTGTCGTCTGGCGCGACGCTCTATGCCAAGGATGCCGACCGGCGAATGCCGCCCGCGTCGATGGCGAAGATGATGACCGCCTATGTCGCGTTCGACCTGATCAAGAAGGGCGAGCTGAAGCTGAACGACATGGCGACCGTCTCGCCGGAAACGTGGAAGAAGTGGCACGGGCCGCAGGCCGGTTCGACCATGTTCCTGTCGGTGAACGAGAATGTCAGCGTCGAAAACCTGCTCTACGGCATCATCGTGCTGTCGGGGAACGATGCCTGCGTGGTGCTGGCCGAAAAGATCGCCGGTTCGGAAGAGGCGTTCACCAACCTGATGAACCAGCGGGCCAAGGAACTGGGCCTGAGCAACAGCCATTTCGGTACGTCGAATGGCTGGCCGGACGAAGGGCGCACCTATGTGACCGCGCGCGATCTGGCGAAGCTCGCCACCGCGACGATCCAGAACCATCCGCAGCTGTACAAGAAATTCTACTCCAAGACCGATTTCACCTGGGGCAAGACGCTGGGCGAAGGCGCCGCGATTACCCAGGCGAACCGCGACCCGCTGCTCGGCCGCGTCCGGGGCGCCGACGGGCTGAAGACCGGCCATACCGAGGAAGCCGGCTATGGCTTCACCGGATCGGCGGAACAGGACGGTCGCCGTCTGGTGATGGTGCTGGCCGGGCTGACCAGCTCGAACCAGCGGATCGCGGAATCGGTAAAGTTCATGAACTGGGGCTTCGGGGCCTGGCGTGCACGTCCGATCGTCGCCGCCGGCAAGCGCGTCGAAACGGCTGAGGTTCAGCTGGGCGACTCCGCGACTGTCGGCCTGGTTGCGCCGCGTGCGCTGACCGTGACCATGCCGGCCGGAACCAACAGCCCGATCACAGCGAAGGTGGTCTATACCGGTCCGATCAAGGCACCGATCGCCAAGGGGCAGCATATCGCCGATCTGGTCATCGCATCGCCCGACACCGGGGAACAGCGCATGCCGCTGGTCGCCGAAAAGGACGTGGCCGAAGCCGGCTTCTTCGGTCGCGTCTGGGCAAGCCTGACCTCGCTGTTCGCTTGAGTGCGGGCCGGTTCCTGACGCTGGAGGGCGGGGAAGGGGTCGGCAAATCGACCCAGGCCCGCGCCCTTGCGGCGGCACTGGAGACGCGCGGCATCCATGTGGTGCTGACGCGCGAGCCGGGCGGCAGCGAGGGCGCGGAGGCGATCCGCGACCTGCTGATGCAGGGCGATGTCCGGCGGTGGAGCGCGCATGCCGAAGCGCTGCTGTTCGCCGCCGCGCGCGCCGACCATGTCGAAAAGCGCATCCGGCCGATGGTGGATGCGGGCAGCTGGGTCATCTGCGACCGCTTCATCGACAGCACGCGCGCCTATCAGGGGGCACAGGGGATCGACGACGCCGCCATCCTCGCGCTGCACGGCTTCGGATCGCGCGGCTTGCTGCCCGACCGGACGCTGCTGCTGACGCTTCCCGATGGTGAGGGGGATCGGCGGGCGCAGGCGCGTGACGGCGGCGCGGCCGATCGGTTCGCCGCGCGCGACGATGGGTTTCACCGCTCGGTCGCGGCGACCTTCGACCGTATCGCGCGCGACGAGGCCGATCGGGTCCGCCGGATCGACGCGTCGGGGCGGGTCGAGCAGGTCACGCAGCGCCTGATCGACGCGATAGCCGACCTGTTGCCGTGAGGCTGATCGGCAATGATGCCGCGCGCGACGCCTTTGCCGCAGCGGCGGACGGCACCGCCCTCCATCACGCGTGGCTCCTGACCGGTCCCGAAGGGGTCGGCAAGGGCATGTTCGCGCGCGAAATGGCGCTGCGGCTGCTCGCGACGGCGCTCGACGGTCGCAGCCGGATGCGCGGAGAGATTGCCGAGGATCACCGGGTCGCGCAGTTGATGGCGGCCGGCGCCCATCCCGATTATCGCGAGCTTGTCCGCCTTCCCAAGGACCCGGACAAGCCCGATCAGGACATTGCCCGCAGCATCAAGATCGATGAGGTTCGCACCCTGCAACCGATGTTCGCGACCAAGCCGGCGCTGTCGTCGCGGCGGGTGATCGTGATCGACGCGATCGACGACCTGGAGCGCCCCGGCGCCAACGCGCTGCTCAAGAATCTGGAGGAGCCGCCGGTCGGCACGATCTTCCTGTTGGTCAGCCATTCGCCCGGTCGATTGCTCCCGACGATCCGCTCGCGCTGTCGCCAGTTGCGGTTCGACCCGCTGACCGACGATCAGGTGGCGGCAGTCGTCCGCACGCACATTCCGGAGATCGAAGCGGCGGAGGTCGCGGCACTGGTCGCAGCGGCCGACGGATCGCCGGGCCGCGCGCTGGCCTATGCCGGGCTGTCGGTGGCGGCGCTCGACCGCGACCTGTCGGAAATCGCCGCGACCGGCGATACCGACAACCGCATCCGCTCGCGCCTTGCCAAGTCGCTCGCCGGCAAGACCGCGCAGCCGCGTTATTCGGTCTTTCTCGACCGGGCTCCGGCGCTGATCGCCGCGACTGCCCGTACCCGAACCGGACCGGGGCTGCGCGATGCGCTGGACGCCTATGACAAGGCGCGGTCACTGGCGGCGATGGCACCTGCGCTGTCACTGGTGGCGGAAACGACCGTCTTCGAAATGGCGGGCCTCGTCGCACGACTGGCGCCGGGGCGCGGGATCGCCTAGAGGCTCGGACCATGTCCGATCCATTCTACATCACCACCGCGATCCATTACCCGAACGGCCGGCCGCATATCGGCCATGCCTATGAAATGATCGCCGCCGACGCGATCGCCCGCTTCCAGCGGCAGGCCGGACGCGACGTCTTCTTTCAGACCGGGACCGACGAACACGGTCTGAAAATGGTCAAGACCGCACGCGACCGCGGCGTCGAGGTTCGCGATCTCGCGGACGAAATGTCCGGGTATTTTCGTGACATGGTGGGCATTCTGAACATTTCGTGCGATCGGTTCATCCGTACCGTCGAGCCGCAGCATTATGCCGCTTCGCAGGCGATCTGGACCGCGATGCGCGATGCCGGCGACCTCTACCTCGACCGGTATGAGGGCTGGTATTCGGTCCGCGACGAAGCCTTTTACGAGGAAAAGGAACTGACCGACGGGGAGGGCGGGGTACGCCTGTCGCCGCAGGGTACGCCGGTCGAATGGACCGCCGAGGAGACGTGGTTCTTCCGCCTGTCGAATTATCAGCAGCCGTTGCTCGATTTCTACGCGGCCAACCCGGACTTCATCCAGCCGGAAAGCCGTCGTAACGAAGTGCTGCGCTTCGTCGAAGGCGGACTGACCGATCTGTCGGTATCGCGCACCAGCTTCGACTGGGGCGTGCCGATCCCCGACAGTCCCGGCCATGTCATGTATGTCTGGGTCGACGCGCTGACCAATTATCTGACCGGGGCGGGTTATCCCGATGCGCCGAACCATTACTGGCCGGCGGCGCTGCACCTGATCGGCAAGGACATCGTCCGCTTCCACGCGGTCTATTGGCCCGCCTTCCTGATGTCGGCGAAGCTGCCCTTGCCGCATAAGGTGTTCGGCCATGGCTTCCTGCTGAACCGGGGCGAAAAGATGTCGAAGTCGACTGGCAATGTGGTCGACCCGATCAAGCTCGCCGAACTCTATGGCGTCGATGCGCTGCGTTATTTCCTGCTGCGCGACATCAGCTTCGGGCAGGACGGCACCTTCTCGGACGAGGCGATCGTCGCGCGCGCCAACAGCGATCTCGCCAACAGTTTCGGCAACCTTGCCCAGCGCACCCTGTCGTTCATCGCCAAGAATTTGGAAGGCGCGCTGCCGGACGAGGGGCGGGGTGATCCCGCCGATGCCGCGCTGTTGACGGCCGTGGGTGAGGCGATCGACGGCTACCGCTCCGCCTTTGCCGAACTGGCGCTGGGGCAGGCGCTGGAGGCGTGGATGCGCGGTGTCTTCGCCTGCAACCAGTATATCGACGTGCAGGCGCCGTGGGCGCTGCGCAAGACCGATCCGGAGCGGATGCATGCCGTTCTCGGCACGCTGGTCCGCGCGATCCGCGATCTCGCCATCGCCATCGAACCGGTGGTTCCGGCCTCGGCTGCCGCCCTGTTGGCGCAGTTGGGGCAGTCGGGCAGGGGGCATGAGGCGCTTGGCGATCATGGCTGGTATGGCGAACAGCAGGGCGCCGGGTTCCGCATCGCGCCGCCGACGCCGATCTTCCCGCGACTGGCGCTTGCCGAGGTCGAACCCGCATGAAGCTGGCCGACAGCCACTGCCATCTGAACTACAAGGGTGTCGCCGATGCCTCGGAGGAGGTGCTGGCACGGGCGCGCGCTGCCGGCGTCGTGGCGATGCTCAACATCTCGACGCGCGAAAGCGAGTGGGATGCGGTGATCGGCACCGCCGAGCGCGAACCCGATGTCTGGGCGACGATCGGCATCCATCCGCATGAGGCCGACGAGCACCCGCACGTCGATACCGACCGCCTGATCGCCGCCGCTGCGCATCCCCGCGTCGTCGGCATCGGCGAAAGCGGCCTCGACTATTATTACGACCATAGCGACCGCGCCGCCCAGCAACGCAGCTTCCGCGCCCATCTGGCCGCCTGCCGCGAAACCAGGATACCAATCGTCGTCCACACGCGCGACGCCGAGGCAGATACCGCCGCGATCCTGCGGGACGAGCTGGGGAAGGGGGCCTTTCCCGGCGTCCTCCACTGTTTCACCGGTTCGGCCGAACTCGCCCGCATCGCGCTCGACCTCGGCTTTTACATCTCGATTTCCGGCATCGTGACGTTCAAGAGCGCGCTGAGCTTGCAGGCGGTCGCCCGTGACCTGCCGCTCGAAAGACTGCTGATCGAAACCGATGCGCCGTTCCTGGCGCCGGTGCCGCATCGCGGGAAGCCCGGCGAGCCGGCGTTCGTCGCCGACACCTGCCGCTTCCTGGCGCAATTGCGTGGCGAGGAACCGGAGCATCTGGCTGACGCGACCCGCGGGAATTTTCACCGTCTCTTTGCCAAGACGCTGGCATGAAGATCCGTATCCTCGGCTCGGGCACGTCGTCCGGCGTGCCGCGGATCGGAAACGACTGGGGGGCCTGCGACCCCGCCGAACCGCGCAATCGTCGGACGCGCGTGTCGGCGTTGGTCGAACATGCCGGGTCGCGCATCCTGATCGATACCGGCCCCGACATGCGTGAACAACTGCTTGCCGCCAATGTCGCGACCGTCGACGCCGTGCTGTGGACGCACGACCACGCCGATCATTGCCACGGCATCGACGACCTGCGACAGCTGTTCCACAACGCCCGTGCGCCTGTGGCGGGCTATGCGCGCGCAGCCACATTGGCGAGCCTGACATCGCGGTTCGATTATGTGTTCGCGGGTCGGGCAGGGTATCGCGCTACGGTCGCCGGCGCCTTGCTGCCCGACGAACTGACCATCGGCTCGATTACGGTTCGGTGTACCGATCAGCCGCACGGATCGATCGAATCCGCCGGATTGCGGTTCGACAGCGATCGGGCTTCGATCGGCTATGCTACCGATTTCAGCAACGTGACGCCGGAAATGCTCGAACTCTACCGCGATGTCGACATTCTGGTCGTCGACGCCCTTCGCGTCGCGCCGCACCCGACGCATCCTTCGCTTGACCAAGCCATTAAATTCGCGCGGAACTGCAGGGCAGGTCGGACCGTCCTGATCCACATGGATCATTCGATGGACTATGCGACGCTGCGTGACAGCCTGCCGGACGGTGTCGAGCCCGGCTATGACGGGATGGAATTGGTCCCGTGACCGACAATCGGGCGATCTACGTCGTGCTCGGCCTGATGATGCTGATCCTGCCGTTATCGTCGCTGCTGGCACGACGGCCCTCGGCTGGCGTGGTCGTTCGGTCGCTGTTCGGCTGGGCGGTGATCGTGGCGATCCTGTACGTCGCGTTCAGCAATCGCGAGCGCATTACTGAATTGGCGGGAACGATGGGAGAACAGCTAGGTGTTGCCGAGCAAAGCGTCGAGGGCGATACCGTGCGTATCCGACAGTCGGTCGATGGCCATTTCTGGGCGGTGGCGCAGCTCAATGGAGTCGAGCGCCGGATGCTGATCGACAGTGGTGCGACGTCCACGGCGATCTCCGAAGCGACCGCGCGGGCGATCGGTGTGACGCCGCGACGGGTGCCGCCGGTGATACTGTCGACGGCGAACGGGACGATCCAGGCAGCACGCGGGCGGATCGAGACGGTGCGGATCGGCTCGCTCGAAACGCGGGACTTGCCAGTGGTGATTTCGCCGACCTTCGGTGAACTGGACGTGGTAGGTATGAATTTCCTGTCGCGGCTCGGAAGTTGGCGAGTGGTACGCGGAACGTTGGTCCTCGAAGCCGAGAAACCGATATGATTTTACATAATGTTTATTATCGGAATATGATAGATGGGTGTCGAAACCGGGCACGATGGCATTCACATGACGCGTGACGCGCGTGCGACGGACGGTATTTCTGACCGGGATATCCGTCATAGCGCCGGTCCGGCGTCCGGTGGTGGTGGCGACGATGGTGCCACCGGAGCTACCGGCCGGCATTTCGGTTCCGACGTTAGCACGCGGGCGGATATCGATCGTGCCGCCCTTGCAACAACCACCGCCGGGCAACATGCTGTTGCGGAAGTTTGCACAGAGGTTGGACAGACCGATCCGGCGGCCGCGGGGGATGGTGGCGACTTGGTCGCTCCGCCGCGGGATATCGTTGGTCGCATCGTCGGAATCATGGCGCGGCTGCGTGATCCGGAGCGCGGATGCGAATGGGATCGGGTCCAGACGTTCGAAACCATCGCGCCGTACACCATCGAGGAGGCTTATGAGGTGGCCGACGCCATCGCGCGCGGCGACATGACCGATCTGAAGGACGAACTGGGCGACCTGTTGCTGCAAGTGGTGTTCCACAGCCGGATCGCGGAAGAAGCCGGGCTGTTCGATCTCGGCGACGTGGTCGATGCGATCAGCGACAAGATGGAGCGGCGGCACCCGCATATCTTCGGGGACGCCGAAGTTGGCGGTCACCATCTGTGGGAGCAGGTCAAGGCGGCGGAGCGTCGGGAGAAGACCGGACAGGGCGGCGCGTTGGCCGGCGTCGCGCTGGGCCTGCCGGCATTGGCGCGAGCGGAAAAGTTGCAGAAGCGGGCGGCGCGGGTCGGGTTCGATTGGCCCGATGCGGCGGGGCCGCGAGCCAAGATCGACGAGGAACTGGCGGAGGTGGAGGCGGCGAGTGATGCCGACCGGATGGAGGAGGTCGGCGACCTGCTGTTCTCCGTCGTCAACTGGGCGCGGCATCTGGGTATCGATCCGGAAGCGGCGTTGCGTGCTGCCAACGCGAAGTTCGAACGACGGTTCGCGGCGATGGAAGCCGAGGATGCAAACTTCGGCGACCGAACGCTGGCGGAATTGGAAGAAGCGTGGGTCCGGGCGAAGATCAGCCCCCTTCCCTGACGAAATTTCCAGCGATTTCAGGAAATTCGGCCGTAGAGTCGCTGATGCGGCGCCCGATAGCTAGCATCGGGCACGCGCCTGTCGAGTCCTGAAGGGCGTTTTTCGGACTCTGGCGGACTCCTGCCCTTTTCGTCGGATGAATCCGGGCGTTTAGAGGCCCCTTCCCCATCCAGCGTAACCTTTGTCGCCGATGGAGAAGAAACGTTTCCCCGGGGGATAAGTCCCCGGGAACCAGAATATGGAGCGCGGCCCTATCGGGTGAGAAACCGATCATAATCGGCCGGCGCCATTCGCACATCGTAGAATGCACGGTCGTCGTCGACCCAATGATCGGTCACTTCACCATGGGCATGGAGCCATGCGGCACTGGCACCGTCTTCGGGTGCCAGCGCGATGCGGTAACGGCGATGCCCTTCGGTCAGCCGGTCGCCGACGGTGCGGATCAGGCGATCCACGCCCTCCCCGGTCAGCGCGGACAAGGCGACGATATCCTCGCGATGCGCCGCCTCCCCCAGCATCTCGGTGCGGTCGTCCTCGCTCAACAGGTCGAGCTTGTTCCACGCCTCGATCCGCGGGGTCGTGTCGTCGACCCCGATCTCGCGCAGCACCGCCTCCACATCCGACGCTTGCGCCGCCGTGTCGGGATGCGCAACGTCGCGGACGTGAATCAGCAGGTCGGCCGACACCACCTCTTCGAGCGTGGCCTTGAACGCCGCAACGAGCTGAGTCGGCAGGTCGGAAACGAAACCCACCGTGTCCGACAGGATCGCCTTGTCGATGCCAGGCAGCGAAACCTGCCGCAGCGTCGGGTCGAGCGTTGCGAAGAGCAGGTTTTCCGCCATCACGTCCGCCCCGGTCAGGCGGTTGAACAATGTCGATTTGCCGGCATTGGTGTAGCCGACCAGCGCGACGACCGGCCACGGGGCACGCTGCCGCCGGTCCCGGTGCAGCGTCCGGGTGCGCGAAACCGCATCCAGTTCGCGCCGCAGCCGCGCCATCCGGTCGCGGATCAGGCGGCGATCCGCCTCGATCTGGGTTTCACCGGGACCGCCGAGAAAACCGAAACCGCCGCGTTGCCGCTCAAGGTGGGTCCAGCTACGGACCAGGCGACCGGCCTGATAGTCGAGGTGGGCGAGTTCGACCTGCAACCGCCCCTCGGCCGTGCGCGCGCGTTCGCCGAAGATTTCGAGGATCAGCCCGGTCCGATCGATGACCTTGCAACCCAGCGCGGTTTCGAGGTTGCGCTGTTGCACCGGCGTCAGCGCCGCGTCGAAGACCGCGAGTTGCAGATCCTCGTCGCGTACCATCTGCGCCAGTTGATCGACCTGTCCGCTGCCGATCAGCGTGCCGGGCTTGGGGGCGCGGACGCGGAAGGGCACGCGGTGTCGGACGTCGACCCCGATAGCGAGGGCTAGGCCGGCGGTTTCCTCCAACCGGGCATCGGCATCGCGCGCCGACCCGCCCATGTCGGGCAGGACGACGATCGCCGAAGCGCCGCGGGTGAACTCCTGTGCGTCGCGGTCGAAACCGGTGCTCAAGCCTCGTCCGCTCCCGATGCCTGTTCCTCGGCAAGGTTCAGCGGATTGGCCGGCTGAATGGTCGATACGGCATGCTTATACACCAGCTGCGACATGCCTTCGCGCTGGAGCAGCATGCAGAACAGGTCGAACGCCGCGATCTGGCCCTGCAACATCACGCCGTTGACCAGGAACATGGTGACGTTTTCCTGCGCCTTGCGCACGGCGTTGAGGAAGATTTCCTGCAGCGGTGCGTGCTTCGACGTATTCTCCGCCGCGGCCTCGATCACCGACGACAGGTCGGTCGGGCCGGCGGGCATGATCGTCGAGATGGCGTGCTTGTAAATCAGCTGCGACTGTCCGTCGCGGCGCAGCAACACCGAAAAATTGTCGAACCACGTCACGATCCCCTGGAGCTTCACGCCCTTGACGAGGAACATCGTGACCGGCGTCTTCGACCGGCGTAGCGAGTTGAGAAACAGGTCCTGAAGCGACCCTTGCCGTTCGGCCATGACTTGCCCTTGTTCTTGGCGGGAATTTCCCGCTGAGTGTCTTTAACCGTCACCCGGTTGCCGCACCCCTGTGGCGCGGAGCCAGTAATTTAGGCCCTACCCCGCGCCGCCGCAATGGTTCGAACGGCGCTATTCGTCGCCGCGCGTTTCGGTAATGCCGAGCAGCTTCAATTTGCGGTGCAGCGCAGAGCGTTCCATGCCGATGAAGGTCGCGGTGCGCGAAATATTGCCCGAAAAGCGGCGGATCTGAACCCGCAGATATTCGCGTTCGAACGACTCCCGTGCCTCGCGCAGCGGCGATCCCATGATCGCACTGGCGGTGGCGCCCCCCGCCCCGTCGCCTGCCGAGCCGAGCACTTCGGGCGGCAACAGATCGATATCGATCCGCGCGATACGGTTGCCCGGTGCCAGAATGACGGTGCGTTCGACGACGTTGCGCAGCTGGCGGACATTGCCCGGCCATTCATAGCTTTGCAGCGCGATCATTGCGTCGGGCGCGACCTCCGGCGTCTGGACCCGGCGTTCGTTGGCGTAATGCGCGACGAAATGTTCGACCAGCGGGGGGATATCCTCACGCCGTTCGGCCAGCGAGGGGATTTGCACCGGCACCACGTTGAGGCGGTAATAGAGATCCTCGCGAAAATTGCCGTCGATGATCTCCTGCTGAAGATCGCGCGCGGTCGCCGAGACGACGCGGACATCGACCTTCACGACCCGCGTGCCGCCGACGCGGGTAAAGCTCTGGTCGGTCAGCACCCGCAGGATACGCGCCTGGGTCGCGATCGGCATGTCGGCGATTTCGTCGAGGAACAGCGTCCCGCCATGCGCCTGTTCGAGCAGGCCGGGCCGGACGAGATTGCCGCCCTCCTCTACGCCGAACAGTTCTTCGTCGACACGTTCGGGCGTCATGCGCGCCGCGCTGACGATGACGAATGGCGCCTGTGCCCGCTGGCTCCATCCATGGAGCAGCCGGGCGGCGACTTCCTTGCCGACCCCTGCCCCGCCGGTGATGAGCACGCGGCTACCGGTGCCGGCGACGCGCTTCAGCGTTGCGCGGACGCTGTTGATCGCGGTCGAGCTGCCGGTCAGGTCGTCCTCGCGGCCGGCCGAGGCACGCAGCGACGCGACCTCCTGCCGCAGGCGCTCGGTTTCGGTCGCACGCTGGACGAGGAAGAGCAGCCGTTCTGCCTCGAACGGCTTTTCGATGAAGTCGACGGCGCCGCGCCGGATCGCGGCGACGGCGGTATCGATATTGCCATGGCCGGAAATGACCAGCACCGGCAACGACGGATCGCGCGCCTTCAACTCGTCGAGCAACTCAAGCCCGTCGAGGCGCGAACCCTGCAGCCACACGTCGAGCAGCACCAGCGATGGACGCCGCTGGGCCACCGCTTCGAGTGCGGCATCGCTGTCAGCCGCGCCGCGCGTCTCATAGCCTTCGTCCTCCAGAACGCCGGCGACGAGTTCACGGATGTCGGTTTCGTCGTCGACGACGAGAATGTCGAGCTTCATGCGGGCGTTCCGGTCCGGGTAAGCATGGGGTGGCGCGTTGTAACCTCCTGTGAATCGTCATCTTCCGCTGTCCCGGTCCCGGCCAGCGCGGCCAGGATCGCGGGATCGAAGATGATCGATACGATCGTCCCTCCACCGGGACGGTCGGCGAACGATATGGTTCCGAAATGTTCTTCGACGATCTTGCGAACGATGGCGAGGCCGAGGCCGGTGCCGCCCTTGCGCGTGGTCATATAGGGTTCGGCGATGCGATCGCGCTCGATCGGCAGGCCGATGCCGTTGTCGCTGGTATCGATGTGCATCCGCCCCTGCGCATCGTAACGGACGTCCATTTCGATCCGGCCGCGGGGGGCGCCTTCGGGACGGGCGGCGACGGCTTCGGTCGCGTTCTTGACGATGTTGGTGAGTGCCTGTCCCAGCTGGCGACGGTCGCAGACGAGCGGCGCGGCGCCGGCGGATTCGAGCGCGAAATCGATGTCGGGATGCGCAACCTCGTGCAGGAACAGGCTCTGCCGGGCGAGCTCGGCGATCGATTCGTGGCGGAATACGGGCTTCGGCATCCGCGCGAAGGACGAGAATTCGTCGACCATGCGGCGCAGGTCACCGACCTGTCGGACGATCGTCTCGGTCAGGCGGGCGAAGGTGCCATCGTCTTCGGTCAGCTTGGTGCCATAGCGGCGCTGGAGCCGTTCGGCGGCGAGCTGAATCGGGGTCAGCGGGTTCTTGATCTCATGCGCGATGCGACGGGCAACGTCGGACCAGGCGGCGCGGCGCTGGTCGAGCAGCTGCTGGGTGATGTCGTCGAAGGTCAGGATGTGTTGGCCATCGTCGCGAGTGATGCGGACGGCGAGCGTCTTGGCCTCGCCACCCGACGCCAGCTGGATGATCGCGTCCTGCGTCTCGCCGCCCAGCAGCGCGTCGAGTTCGGGGGCGACATCGCCCAGCGGACGGCCGACCAGCGGGGTGTTGCCGGTCTTGAGCAGCGCGGTGGCCGAGCTGTTGACGAGCTTGATCGTACGGTCGGGGCCGACCGAGACGACGCCGGCGCTGACGCCCGACATGACCGCCTCGATCAGGGCGCGGCGGCTGTCGATCTGGGCGTTGGCGGCGACGAGTTCGCCGGTCTGTTCCTGCAACCGTTCGGTCATGCTGTTGAAGGCGCTGGCCAGCGTGCCGATCTCGTCCTTCTGTCGTGTGCCGTTTGGCTCAGGCACGCGCGCCGACAGGTCGCCCCCGGCCACGCGGCGGGCGGCGCCGACCAGCGCGCCGACCGGGCGGACGAGGCGGTCGGCGACGGCTAGCGCCACGAAGACGGCGAGGCCGACGATGATGAGCGAGACGACGAACAGTGCGATGTTCAGGCGGAGCTGGACGCTGCGGGAGCGGGCAAGTAGCGCGTCGTAATCGGACAGGATCGCACGGGTGCGGCTGAGACGTTCGGTATAAGTCGCGAGGTCGATGTCGCGTGCGGAATAGACATAATAAGGCGTGTCCATCACCCGCGTTACCGACTGCACCTGCCGGTTGCGGACGCTGACATAGCTGGGCTTGCCGGCGCGCAGGGCAGCGATCGACTTCGGATCGATGCTCCAGCGCAACGGGCCTTCGTAGATCGAGGCAGACGCCAGCGAACGCGGGCGGCCGTCGGGCGGAATCTCGAATACCACCGAATCGCTCAGCGAGCGGAACACGATGCTGTTCTGGTACAGCAGGCGGAATTCGTCGCTGTCGATCGAGTAGCGATTATTCAGCAGCATGCGACGAATGTCGGAGGCGACCGCGACGTTCTGACCGTCAACCGCATCGAGAAATTCATTGTAGGACGACTGCGCCAGTACCTGGGCATTCTCGAAAATGCCGCGCGCACGTGGCGAGGACCAGAATTCGACGCCATATTGGAACAGGAACGACGCGACGATGGTGACCAGCAGCATCGGTACGCTGGCGAGGATCGAGAACAGCGCGACAAGCCGGACGTGAAGCGTCCCCGTACCGCCAATCTGCGACCGGGCGGCGCGGCGCATCGCGATCCGCCGGCCGACCAGCACCAGCAGCGCCATGGCGGGGATCAGGTTCGCGATCAGCACCAGCGCCATCAGCGACGGCGTCGGCAACTGGCCCCGCGTGCTCTGCGATCCGTCGAACAGCAGATAGCTGCCGACACCGACGGCGATCACCGCCCCCAATACGGCGACCTCGATCGCCGGGAACCACTGCGCCGGGATCGATGTGGCGCGCTTCGGTTCCGTTAACGCTGCAACCATAGTTGCCGTTTTACAACATTCCCGGCTCAAAGCACGTCAAATCGCACCTCGGCCGTATCGCAAAGCGATTAGCGTTCCTTCTCCGCATGATAGGCGCGGACCGCCGGGTCGATCCCCAACTCGTCGAGCCGCTTGCGCAGCGTGTTGCGATTGAGACCCATCGCCTTTGCGGCACGCAACTGGTTGTTACCGTGGCGATCGAGCATCGCTTCGATCAACGGGCGTTCGACATCGGAGATCAGACGGTCGTAGAGCGTGCCATCCTCCATCGCCACCGGCTCCTCGCGGGCGACGCGGCGCAGCCAAGCGCGGACGGCGTCACCCAGATCGGCATCGGGCTGCGCCGTCGTTCGTCCGGCGGTATCGCCCAGCGCGCCGCGCAAATCGCCTGCCTCGATCGCCGCATCACGGCCCAGCACCGCGACGCGGCGCATCAGGTTTTCGAGCTCGCGGACATTGCCCGGCCAGTCATGCGCCTCCAGCAATTCCTGCGCATCGGGTGTCAGCGTCTTGCGCGGCAATCCATCGCGTGCCGCCTGGTCGAGGAAATGCCGCGCCAGCAACGCCACGTCCTGCCGCCGTTCGCGCAACGGCGGAAGCGCGATCGGCACGACGTTCAGTCGGTAGAACAGATCTTCGCGAAACTGACCCGACTGGACCTGCGCCGCTAGCGTTTTATTGGTCGCCGCGACGATGCGGACATCGGCGCGGATGACCCGCGCGCCGCCGACGCTGGTGAACTCCCCCGATTGCAGGACGCGCAGCAGCCGGGTCTGCGCCTCCATCGGCATGTCGCCGATCTCGTCGAGGAACAGCGTCCCACCCGCCGCCTGTTCGAACTTGCCCGCCGAGCGTTGCGCCGCGCCGGTAAAGGCACCGCGTTCATGGCCGAACAGCTCGGCCTCGATCAATTCGCGCGGGATCGCCGCCATGTTGAGCGCGATGAACGGCGCGCGGCGGCGGCGGCCGAGGTCGTGGATCGCCCGCGCGACCAGTTCCTTGCCCGTGCCCGATTCGCCGGTGACCAGCACGGTCAGGTCCGTCGCGACGACGCGCGCGATCACGCGGTACACGTCCTGCATCGCCGGGGAGCGCCCGATCAGCGGCAAGGATGAATCGATCGCGTCGACCGGCTGTTCCTCTGCGCCGCGCGATCGCCGGGCGAGCGCACCGCGCACCGCCAGCGCCAGCGTGTCGAGATCGAACGGCTTGGGCAGATAGTCGAACGCCCCCGCCTCCGTCGCTCGGACGGCGGTGGTCAGCGTGTTGCGGGCCGACAGGACGATGATCGGCAGGTCGGGAAATTCGGCATTCAGCTTTGCCGCCATTTCCAGCCCGTCGCCATCGGGCAGGACCACATCGGTGACGAGCACGTCGGGCAACCCGGCGCGCAGCTCCGCACGGAGCTGTCCCAGCGTACCCACGGTCTGCACCGCATGCCCCTCCCGCCGAAGCGCCTGCGCGACAACGGTCCGGATCGCCGCGTCGTCATCGACCAGCAGGATGCGCGACGTGTCGGTCATGCGCGCGGCAGGTGGATGCGGAACACGGTCATCGGCGGATATCCTTCACGGGCATAGCGGACGAAGCCATTCATCTCCCCGACCAGCTTTTCAACCATCGGCAGGCCGAAGCCCCTCCCCTCGCGCTTCCCCGAAACGAAGGGTTCGAAGAGGTGGCCGGCGATATCGGCGGGCGCGCCGGGACCGTTGTCGGTAATGGTCAGCTCGATAGGCACCGCTCGACGCTGTCCCCCGCCAATGCTGTGCGACATGCCGTGGCGATAGGCGGTGCCGAGAATGATCCGGGGGCGTTCGATCTCGTCCAGCGCCTCAGCCGCATTCTTGAGCAGATTGACGAGAACCTGCACGAACGCATCGCGGTCGATCCGCACCGGGGGAAGCGAGGGGTCGAAGCGTTCCTCGATCACGATCCCGCGCGCAAAACCGGCCGAGGCCAGCTGTACCGCATGGGCGAGGACCGGGTAGATGTTCTGCGCCTGCAACGCGCGCGGGCGATCGTCGGTAAAGTCCTGCATCCGGTCGATCAGCGCGGCGATGCGGTCGACCTCCGCGATGATGAGGTCGGTCAGGACACTGCGATCGTCGACCTCGCCCGACAGCAGCTGCGCCGCGCCGCGAATGCCCGACAGCGGGTTCTTGATCTCATGGCCTAGCATCGCGGCGGCGCCGATCGCGGCGCGGGCGCCGGCAGCCTGCGAACCGCTATGCCCGTCGCGCACGCCGTACAGCATGATGACCCGCCATGCCGATCCGTGCGCGGCGGGCGTATCGTGAAAATCGACGCGAAGCCGTCCCCCGCGCCGCAGCTGCAATTCGCAGTCGTAGCTGGCAAAGGCGCGCCCGTCGCGCTGTTCGGCATAGCCTGGCGGCAGCGACAATATCTGTTCGAGCGACAGGCCACGCATCGCCCGGTCGGACTGGTTGAGTAACAGCTCCGCCGCGCCATTGGCATGGGCGATACACCCCGCCTCGTCCAGCACCAGCGCCGCCACCGGAAGTCCGGCAAACAGCTCCGTAAAGGACGGCATGGCGCCGGTTGCGATCACGCCGCCGCGCGCGTGCACCACGGCGCGTAGAAATCGGCGAGCATGCCGAGCACGGTGCGCGAATCGGGCTGCTGGTTCACCTTGTTGCGGAACTCGGCCGAGCCGTGCAGCCCCTTGGTGTACCAACCGATATGCTTGCGCATCATGTTGACGCCGGTTTCCTCGCCATAATGGTCCAGCATCATGTGATAATGTTCGACGATCAGGCGATATTGTTCCTCGACCGAGGGATCGGCCGGGCCATGGCCGCCCAACAGCGCCGCCATCACCTGCGCCAGCAGCCAGGGACGACCATAGGCGCCGCGGCCGATCATCACGCCATCGGCACCCGACTGGTCGAGCGCGGTGCGCGCGTCGTCGACCGAGCAGATATCGCCATTGACGATCACCGGCACCTTTACCGCATCCTTCACCCGGCGGACGAACGCCCAGTCGGCATGGTCGCGATACATCTGATTGCGGGTGCGGCCGTGCACGGTGACCATCTGCGCGCCCAGATCCTCGGCGATATGCGCCAGTTCGGGGGCGTTGAGGCTCGAATGATCCCAGCCCATCCGCATCTTGACGGTGACCGGCACCTTCACCGCCTTTACCACCGCCGCGATCAGGTCGGCGGCGAGCGGCAGGTCGCGCATCAGCGCCGAACCGGCATCGCCGTTCGTCACCTTGCGGACCGGGCAGCCCATGTTGATGTCGATGATCGCCGCACCCTTGTCCTCGGCGAGCTTGGCGGCCTCGCCCATCTCGACCGGGGTGCAACCGACCAGCTGCATCGACACCGGTTCCTCGGCCGGGTCCCACATCGCCTTCTGAATCGACTGGCGCGTTTCGCGGATCGCCGCCTGGCTGGCGATCATCTCCGTGACATTCAGCCCCGACCCGTGCCGCCGCACCATCTTGCGGAACGGCAAGTCGGTGACACCGGTCATCGGCGCGAGGATCACCGGCGTGTCGATGACGACGTCGCCGATACGGATGGGAGCTAGGGTCATGGATTGTGCCTGAAAATTGGGCAGCCCTTACCGTATCCGCCCGCCAAGGGCAAGGCTGGCGGGCCGCCACCGCTTGCGCTAGGCGGGCGCCATGCAGACCGGACCCACAGTCGCCCTGATCGTTGCCGCCGGAACCGGCATCCGGTCGGGCAGCAGCCTGCCCAAGCAATATGCCCCGATCGCCGGGCGGGCGATGATCGCGCACGCCCATGCGGCGCTGGACGGCCATCCCGGCATCGACCACGTGCTGGTCGTGATCGGCGAGGGACAGGAGGCCTTGCTCCGCGCCGCAATCGGCGAGGTCGCGTTCGTGACCGGCGGTGCCACGCGGCGTGAGAGCGTCGCCGCCGGGTTGGCCGCGATCGGGGATGCCGCGCGCGTGCTGATCCACGACGCGGCACGGCCGTTCGTGCCCGCCATCGTCATCAACCGGTTGCTGGCAGCATTGGACCATACACCCGGCGCGGTGCCGGTGCTGCCGGTGGCCGATACGCTGGCGCTGGCTGGTGAGGCGCTGGGCGACGTGGTGCCCCGCGACCGGTTGGTTCGGGTGCAGACACCACAAGCCTTTGCGGTGTCCGCCATCCGCAACGCCCATGCGGCGTGGGACGTTACCGCCGAGGCGACCGATGACGCGCAGATGCTGCGCGCGATCGGGCTGGACGTGGCGATGGTCGAAGGGGACATCATGCTCGAAAAGATCACCTATCCGGCCGACTTCGCCGCCGCCGAAGCCCGTGCGCTGCCCGCGCTCGTGTCGCGCAGCGCGACCGGTTATGACGTCCACCGGCTGGAGGCGGGCGAGGAATTGTGGCTGGGCGGCGTGCTCATCCCGCACGATCGCGGGCTATCGGGGCATAGCGATGCCGATGTCGTGCTGCATGCGATCACCGATGCGCTGCTCGGCACGATCGGCGCGGGCGATATCGGCACGCACTTCCCGCCGAGCGACCCGCAATGGCGCGGCGCGGAATCGGGTCAGTTCCTGCAACACGCCGCATCGCTGGTGCGGGTAGAGGGCGGGGTCATCGATTTCGTCGACCTGACGCTGATCTGCGAGGCGCCGAAGATCGGCCCGCACCGTGGCGCGATGCGCGAACGGATCGCGGCGTTGCTGGATATTCCCGAACGTCAGGTGAGCATCAAGGCGACGACCAGCGAGCGGTTGGGCTTTACCGGCCGGCAGGAAGGGATCGCCGCACAGGCGATCGCGACCATCCGGGTGCCGGCATGAAGCGGCTCGCCGCCCTGCTGGCGCTGACCGCCTGCGCCAACGCTCCGGCGCAGACTGCGCAAAGCTGCGTCACGCCGGCCGAGGCCGAGGCGCTGGTCCTGTTCGTTGCCCCTGAACTGATCCGGCAGGCCGGCACGCGCTGCGCCAGTGCCTTGCCGCCGACCGCGCTGCTGCGGCGCACCGGCGGGCCATTCCTCTCACGCTATGAAGCGGAAACCGATGCGGCATGGCCACAGGCCAAGGCGGCATTGTCCCGGCTGACCGCGCCGCAGGCGATCCAGCTGCTCGATTCGGCGTTCGCCGCGCCGATCGTCGCCTCGCTGATCGCGCCGATGGTCGTCGGCAATATCGATGCGGCCGATTGCCCCCGGATCGAACGGGCGGCGAACCTGGTACAGGCCTTGCCCCCGCGCAACGTCGCCGGGCTGATCGTTCTCTTCGCGCAGGTCGATGCCGACCGCGCCAACCCCCAGATGCGGCTGCCCTTGTGCCGGCAGGCCGCGCGGAATTGATAGCATGGACAGCATTCTACCCCCCGAACTGATCGAAGCCGCGCGTCGCGTGGTCGACGAGAACCGCAACGCCGGCCGCCGCGTCGCACTGGCCGAGAGCTGCACCGGCGGACTAGTCGCGGCGGCGATCACCGAGATCCCCGGCTGCTCCGACGTGTTCGAAGCCGGGTTCGTGACCTATTCGAACGAGGCGAAGATCGAGCTGGTCAAGGTCAGCTCCGACGTGATCGAGACCTTCGGTGCCGTATCCATCGCGACGGCATGGAGCATGGCGCAGGGGGCGCTGGAGGTGACGCAGGCTGACGTCGCGGTCGCGATCACCGGCGTCGCGGGTCCCGGTGGCGGCAGCGAGAAGAAGCCGGTCGGTACCGTCGTGTTCGCGCGCGCGGAAAAGGGCGGCGATCCGGCGAAGGTCGTTGCCGACCTGCGCCAGTTCGGCGACCTGGGGCGTGGGAAAATCCGCCTTCAGGCGGCGTTGTGCGCGCTCGAGCTGCTGCTGCCGCCGGAAGTGGCGCCCGAGGAACCCGTGCCGGAATCGCCGTAAAGCGCGGCGGCGCGATCCTCGAACGCGCCGATCATCTTGCGCAGCGCGCGGTCGAACACCTGTCCCGCCAGCATTTCGAACACGCGGTTCTTGAACTGAAAATCGACGCAGAAGTCGACGAGCGTGCCACCCTGCCCATCCGGCTTGAACCGCCAGTCGTTGTTGAGATATTTGAGCGGCCCGTCGAGATAGTCGACGCGGATATGGTTGGGGCGCTCCTTCTGCACCTTCGACGTGAAGCTCTCCCGCAGGCCCTTGAACCCGACGATCATGTCGGCGACCATTTCGGTTTCGCTATCCGACCGCACCCGGATCGCGCTGACCCAGGGCAGGAACTCGCCATAGCGCGCCACATCGGCGACCAGGTCGAACATCTGCTCCGGCGTGTAGGGCAGGTGGCGGGTTTCGCTATGCTTGGGCATCAGGCGCGAACAACGCCCAGCTTGGCGTCACGGTTCGCCCGCATCCGTTCGAAATCGTCGCCGGCGTGATAGCTCGACCGGGTGAGCGGCGAGGATGCGACCAGCAGAAAGCCCTTGGCACGGGCGATGGCGGCGAAGCCGTCGAACGCCTTGGGCGTGACGAAGTCGATGACCTTGGCGTGCTTGGGCGTCGGTTGCAGATACTGGCCCATGGTCAGGAAATCGATATCGGCCGATCGCATGTCGTCCATCACCTGATGCACCTCAAGCCGCTCTTCGCCGAGGCCGAGCATGATGCCCGACTTGGTGAAGATCGACGGGTCGAGCTTCTTGACGCTCTCCAGCAGGCGCAGCGACGCGTAATAGCGGGCGCCCGGCCGGATCGTCGGGTAGAGGCGCGGCACGGTTTCGAGATTGTGGTTGTAGACGTCCGGGCGCGCCGCGACGATCATCTCGACTGCCGCTTCGTGCTTGTTACGGAAATCGGGGGTCAGGATCTCGATCGTCGTTGTCGGGTTCGCGGCGCGGATCGCCTCGATCACCTTCACGAACTGCCTGGCGCCGCCATCGGGCAGGTCGTCGCGATCGACCGACGTGATGACGATGTGATTGAGGCCCATCGCCGCCGCCGCTTCGGCAACATGCTGTGGCTCCATCGGGTCGACCGCGCGCGGCATGCCGGTCTTCACGTTGCAGAAGGCGCAGGCCCGCGTGCAGGTGTCGCCGAGGATCATGACGGTCGCGTGCTTTTTCGACCAGCATTCGCCGATATTCGGACAGGCCGCTTCCTCGCACACCGTCGTCAGGCTCTTCGACCGCATCAGCGCACGGGTTTCCTGCACGACCTTCCCGGTCGGAGCCTTTACGCGAATCCAGTCGGGCTTGCGGGTCCGCTCGGGGCGGGGCAGCGGCGTCATCTCGTTCATGGCTGCCAGATAGCGACGGACGGGCAAACGAACAACCGCCTGCAACGATCGCGTCGCCTGTGCGTCTAGCGACCGAGGGAAGATTTATACCAAACATGGAGACCCACTGATGCACTTCAGCGACCTCAAAGAGGGCTATTATCGCTTCCGCGGCACCGAATGGCAGCAGGAGCGCGAGCGCTGGAGCGAACTGGCCACCGGGCAGAGCCCGAAGGTGATGGTGATCGCCTGTTCGGACAGCCGCGTCGATCCGGCAACGATCTTCGGCGCACGGCCGGGCGAGATTTTCGTGGTGCGTAACGTCGCCAACCTCGTGCCACCGTTCGAGGACGATGGCGGTCGGCATGGCGTCTCGGCGGCGCTGGAATTTGCGGTGACGAAGCTGGAGGTCGAAGAAGTTCTCGTCCTCGGCCATGGCGCGTGCGGTGGCGTCAACGCTTGCCTCACCCAGTCGCTGGCCAATACCAAACCGGGTGAAGGCGGCTTCGTTGCGCACTGGATCGACCTGCTCGACGATGCGCGCGAGAAGGTCGTCGCGGAACATGGCACCGGGCCGGAAGGGCAGAAGGCTCTGGAGCAGGAGGGCGTGAAGGTCTCGCTTCAGAACCTGATGACCTTCCCGTTCGTCAAGGAACGGGTCGAGGCCGGCAAGCTCAAGCTCCACGGCGCGGTCTTCGCGATCGAGGACGGGCGGCTGCGCGTCCTTGAAGGCGATACGTTCGAGAACGCTTGAGCCCTTCAAATCCTCCCCGCTTCGCGGGGAGGGGGACCATGCACCGCATCGTGGAGGGGGATCGCCGCAACCGCGACGGTGGTGGAACAGGGTAGCCCCCTGCACCAGCCTGCGGCCGGTCCCCCTCCCCGTCCCGGGGAGGATTTACTCCTTCGGACCGTCGACAGTCACGCGGATGTTCAGTTCGCGCAACTGCTTGGGCGTCGCATAATTGGGCGCGCCCATCATCAAATCTTCCGCCTTCTGCGTCATCGGGAAGGTGATGACCTCGCGGATGTTCGGCTCGTCGGCCAGCAGCATGACGATACGGTCGACGCCCGGCGCAGAGCCGCCGTGCGGCGGGGCGCCGAACTTGAAGGCGTTGATCATGCCCGCGAAGTTCGTGTCGACGTCGGCCTGCGAGTAGCCGGCGATCTCGAACGCCTTGTACATGATTTCCGGACGATGGTTCCGGATCGCGCCCGACGACAGCTCCACGCCGTTGCAGACGATGTCGTATTGGTAGGCCAGGATATCGAGCGGGTTCATCGTCTCCAGCGCTTCCATCTCGCCCTGCGGCATCGAGAAGGGGTTGTGGCTGAAATCGACCTTCTTCGCGTCCTCGTCATATTCGAACATCGGGAAGTCGACGATCCAGCAGAATTCGAACCGCTTGTCGTCGATCAGCCCCAGCGTCTCGGCAACGCGGGTGCGGGCAAGGCCGGCGAGCTTGGCCGCCTGCGCTTCCTTGCCGGCGGCGAAGAACACGCCGTCATCGGGGCCGAGGCCGAGCGCCTCGGCGATCCTGGCCATGCCTTCCTCGCCATGGTTCTTGGCGATCGGGCCGCCCCATTCGCCGCCCTTGCGCGTGGCGTAGCCGAGGCCGGCGAACCCTTCGGACTGCGCCCAGGCGTTCATGTCGTCAAAGAACTTGCGGCTCTTGTCAGCGGTGTTCGGCGCCGGCACCGCGCGAACGACGTCGCCCGCCTCGACGATCGAGGCGAAACGGCCGAAGCCCGATCCGACGAACAGGTCCGACACGTCGGTGATGACCAGCGGGTTGCGCAGGTCGGGCTTGTCGTTGCCGTATTTCAGCATCGAATCGCGGTAGGGGATGCGCTTGAACGGCAGCGGGCTGACGGTGCGGCCCTTGCCCTGCCAGTTGGCATATTCCTCGAACACGCCGTGCAGGACGGGTTCGATCGCGGCGAACACGTCCTCCTGCGTCACGAAGCTCATTTCGAAATCGAGCTGGTAGAATTCCCCGGGGCTGCGGTCGGCGCGGGCGTCTTCGTCGCGGAAGCAGGGTGCGATCTGGAAATAGCGGTCGAAGCCGGCGACCATCAGCAGCTGCTTGAACATCTGCGGCGCCTGCGGCAGCGCATAGAACTTGCCCGGATGGACGCGGCTGGGCACCAGATAGTCGCGAGCGCCTTCGGGCGACGAGGCGGTCAGGATGGGCGTCTGGAATTCGGTGAAGCCCTGATCGATCATCCGGCGACGCAGCGACGCGATGACGTTCGAGCGCAGCAGGATGTTCGCGTGCAGCCGCTCGCGACGCAGGTCGAGGAAGCGGTAGCGCAGGCGGATGTCTTCCGGATACTCCGCCTCGCCCGCGACCGGCATCGGCAGTTCCTGCGCCGCCGACTGGAGCGTCGCGGCGCGGGCGTAGATTTCGATCGCGCCGGTGGCGAGGTTCGGATTCCGGGTCGCCTCGCTGCGCAGCTTCACATTGCCGTCGATCGTCAGCACCGATTCGGTGCGCGCCGATTCGAGCAAAGCGAGCGCGGGCGAATCGCTGTCGGCGACGATCTGGGTAATGCCGTAATGATCGCGCAGGTCGATGAAGAGCACGCCGCCATGGTCGCGCTTGCGATGCACCCAGCCCGACAGGCGGACGGTATCGCCGTCGTTCGCGTCCGTGAGCTGGCCGCAGTTATGGGTGCGATAGGCGTGCATCAAACGTAACCTTGCTTGGTCGTCATTCCCGCGCAGGCGGGAATCCATAGCCGCTGACGGTGCGGCTCTCACGCGAACGTTCGCGTGTATGGATCCCCGCCTGCGCGGGGATGACGGTTGAATTGTTGATTGGCCGCTTCCCTCCCCCACCCCCTTTTGTCAAGGCGGGGAACCTTGCTATGCGGGCGTGATGCATATCCATCCGTTGATCGAAGACAGCCAGACCCTCGCTGCCCTCTGCACCCGCCTCGCCCAGTCCGACTTCGTAGCCGTCGACACCGAGTTCATGCGCGAGAACAGCTATTGGCCGGAACTCTGCCTGATCCAGATCGCCAATACCGAGGAAGCCGCCGCGATAGATCCGATGGCGCCGGGGATCGACCTGACGCCGCTGCTCCACCTGCTGACCGATAACGAGGACGTGCTGAAGGTCTTCCACGCCGGCGGGCAGGATATCGAGATCGTCTATAACCTGACCGGCAAGACCCCCTTCCCCCTGTTCGATACGCAGGTGGCGGCGATGGCGCTGGGTCAGGGGGAGCAGGTCGGCTATTCGAACCTGGTCGACGCCTATCTGGGGATTACGGTCGACAAGGGGGCGCGGTTCACCGACTGGTCGCGGCGGCCGCTGGACGACCGGCAGATCGACTATGCGATCGCCGACGTGACCCATTTGTCGGTGATCTTTCCCAAGATGCTGGCCAAGCTGCGCAAGACCGGGCGCGGGCTGTGGCTGGACGAGGAGATGGAGCGGATCGCCGATCCGGCCAATTACTTCAACGATCCCGAACAGGTGTGGCAGCGCATCCGGGTCAACAGCCGCAAGCCCGAAGTGCTGGGGCGGTTGAAGGCACTGGGCAAGTGGCGCGAGCTGGAGGCGCAGGGGAAGAATCTCCCGCGCGGACGGATCGTCAAGGACGAGACGATCGCCGATCTGGCCGGCAATCCGCCGCGCAGGCAGGGCGATCTGGCGAAGGTGCGCGGGCTGTCGGCGGCATGGGCGCACAACGATATCGGCGGACGGATGATGGCGGCGCTGGCCGATGCCGAACCGTTGCCGGCGAGGGAAATGCCGGGCCGCGACGAGCGCAAACCCGCGCTGGGCAAGGAAGGCGCGCTGGTCGCCGACCTGCTGAAACTGCTGCTGAAGATCCGGGCGAACGAGATCAAGGTCGCATCGCGGCTGCTGGCGCGGTCGGACGATCTGGAAGCGCTCGCCGCCGGGCAGCGCGACGGGCTCTCGATCCTGAATGGCTGGCGGTTCGAACAGTTCGGCCGCGACGCGCTGGCGCTGGTCGAGGGTCAGCTTGGGTTCACCGTGCTGGGTGGAAAGCTGAAGATGACCCGAGCGGAGGTAGTGGAATGAAGCCGACCATCCTGATCGTAGCCATGGCGCTGGGCGCCTGTACGACGACGCAGCAGACGGCGGGCGATCCCGCGCCGGCCGCGCCGGAGCTTCCCGGCGGGGCATGCGAGACTACGGCGCTTGCCGCGTTGGTCAGCAAGTCCTTCACCCCGGCACTGGAAGCGGATGCCAGGGCGCGGGCGAAGGCGAGGACCGTGCGGGCGATCCGGCCGGGGATGGCGGTGACGATGGATTTCCGGCCCGATCGGCTGAACATCGCCATCGATGAGAAGAATATGGTGGCTGGATTCCGCTGCGGCTGAGGCGTGGAAGTTTGCGAAGTTGACAGGACGTCGAAACTTTCGCGACAGGATTATCATGTTATTCTAGCAACTTAAGCGTAACCTTTTGCGCCGAAGTTGACGGTTTGCGACGGGGCGAGCGTCCGCGATGCTCGGTAGGGCTGCGACGATGTGAAAGAGCGTCGCCAGCCTCGCAGAACAATGCGCTGTAGGAAAGCGACGCCTCAGCGGGTGACCAGCGCCGCGTCCATGCCCATGGCGCTCGCCAGCGCGCGGTGGCGCTTCTGCACCGCTTCGCCGTAGAGCGCGGTGTCGGCGGTGGGGACGATCAGTTCCAGCTGCCCGCGCTTGCGGCGGACGTCGGTGCGCTGGAGCGGGGTGGCGACACCGCCGCTGAGACGCTGGCCCAGACGCATGGCAAGGCCCCAGCGGTGCGCCGCCTCCAGCGCGGCGATCGGCGCCAGGCGACCGAGCGGTTCGGGCGGGCCGTCGGTGCTGCCGCCGCCCAGACAGCTGTGCAGCGCCTGCGCGACGATCGCACGACCGGCGGCGTCGATCGCGACCCAGTTGCCGTGCAGCGCAATCTCCATGCCGCGTTCGGCGCGGAATTCGGGGTTCGCGTGCCAGCCCACATCGGCCAGCAGACAGGCGGCGTGGCGCAGGCGCACCGCGGCGGGGGCGTCGTCGGGAAAGAGTGGCGCGATCCATTTGTGGAGTAGGTCGCCATGTTCGACGAAGCGGCCCTGTCGCGCGCCTTCGTCATGCGCGGCGACGATCAGCGGGTCCTGCTTGCGGACCGACGACGGGAGCGCGGCATAGAGCAGCCCTTCGCGCAGGCCATAGGCGGAAATCATCGTCGTCGCGCTACCGAGATGCCGGGCCATCGCAGCCAACACGGCGGTCGCATTGTCGAGCGTCGGCAGGCGTCCGCCCGACAGGTTCGGCACCGCCTTCAGCTCGGCGCGGGGCGTCTGCGCGATGATCCGTTCGAGTTCGGCGATGCGGGCGAGCGACATGGTGTAGCCGTGCGCGATCGGCAGCGGATAGTGGGTCAGGTGCATGTCGAACCGGGCGAGCGCCCGCCACGACCCGCCGACGAGATAGAAGGGCAGCCCCTTCCCCCGCCCGGCCCAGCCGGCTTCGGTCACCAGCCGCTGCACCACGCGGTCGAGTTCGCCCGCGCGGCGGTCGCGGATCGCGCCGATGCGCAGCACGCCCAGCGGAAACGACACGCGGTCGCCGATCTTGCCGTTTTTCACCCGCACCAGTTCGAGGCTGCCCCCGCCCAGATCGCCGACGATCCCGTCGGCGTCGGGAATGGCGGATAGCACGCCGTTGCCGGCAGCCTGTGCCTCCTCCTCGCCCGACAGCGTTTCCACCGTCAGGCCGAGCGATTCGGCGAGCGCCACCAGTTCGTGTCCGTTGGCGGCATCGCGGACGGCGGCGGTCGCGACGGTGCGTACCACCTCCGCCTCCATTTCGCGGGTCAGCCATGCAAAGCGGCGCAGCGCGGTGGCGGCGAGCGCCATCGCCTCCGGATCGATCCGCCCGGTTTCCGCCAGCGAACGCCCGAGGCCCGCCAGCACCTTTTCGTTGAACAGCGTGGCCGGAATGCGCTCCGGCCCGCCATAGACGACGAGCCGGATCGAGTTCGACCCGATGTCGATGATCGCACTATGCGCCGCGCTGACCGGGCGGCTGGCCCAGGGCAGGCGGATCAAACCGCGCCGTCCCGTGCGGCCCGCCACGCGCGGAGCGACAATTTCTGCGGCACCGTCGCCGACCCGCTTTCGATCGCGGCACCGCGTCCCGATAGCGACGGGTTGGTCATGAAATAGCGGTGGAGGTTGAACGGACGCTCACCCTTGGCGACGCGGCGATAGCTGCCGTCCGGTCCGAGTTCCCATGTCTGTTCGGTGTCGAGCAGGTTGGCGACCATCACCTGATCGAGCACCTGGTCGTGGACGGTCGGGTTGTTGATCGGCAGCAGATATTCGACGCGGCGGTCGAAATTGCGCGGCATCCAGTCGGCCGAGGACACATAGACCAAAGCATCGTCATTGGGCAGCGCCTGTCCGTTGCCGAAGCAATAGATGCGGCTGTGTTCGAGGAAGCGGCCGACGACCGATTTGACGCGAATGTTGTCGGACATGCCCGGCACGCCCGGCCGCAGGCAGCAGATGCCGCGCACGATCAGGTCGATCTGGACGCCCGCCGCCGACGCCTCATACAGCTTGTCGATCAGCGCCGGGTCGACCAGCGAGTTCATCTTCAACCAGATCGATCCTTCGCCGCCCGACCGCGCGGTCTGGATCTCGCCCTCGATCAACGCCTCCAGCCGGTTGCGCAGATCGCGCGGCGAAATGGCGAGCTGTTGCAACGCCTGCGGTTCGACATAGCCGGTGATGTAGTTGAACACCTGCGCGGCGTCGCGTCCGATCACCGGATCGGCGGTGAAGAAGCTGAGGTCGGTATAGATACGCGCGGTTACGGGATGATAATTGCCGGTGCCGAAGTGGCAATAGGTGCGATAGCCCTGCTCCTCGCGGCGGACGACCATCGAGATCTTCGCATGGGTCTTCCACTCGATAAAGCCGTAGACGACCTGCACCCCGGCGCGTTCGAGGACCGAGGCGAGGTTGAGATTCTGCTCCTCGTCGAAGCGGGCCTTCAATTCGACGACGGCGGTGACCGACTTGCCCGCTTCGGCAGCGGCGACCAGCGCGGCGACGACGGCGGACTGCTTGCCGGCGCGGTAGAGCGTCTGCTTGATCGCCACGACATCGGGGTCGGCGGCGGCCTGTTTGAGGAAGGCCAGCACCACGTCGAAGGTTTCGTACGGGTGGTGGACGACGATGTCCTTCGCCCGGATCGCCGCGAAACAGTCGCCGCCATATTCGCGGATGCGTTCGGGGAAGCGCGGGGAGAAGGGCGGGAATTTCAGGTCGGGGCGATCCTCCGCGACCAGCATCGACAGGTCGCCGATGCCGAGAAACCCGCCGGTTTCGGTGATCAGCGCATCGCTGCCGCCCATTTCGTCGCGCAGCAGCTGGACCAGTTCGTCGGAGATGCCCGATTCGATTTCAAGGCGGATGATCCGTCCGCGACGGCGGCGTTTGATGGCGGTGCGGAAATAGAGGACGAGGTCTTCGGCCTCTTCCTCCAGCTCGATATCGCTGTCGCGGATCACGCGGAAGGCGGCCGACGCGCGCACGGTGTAGCCCGGAAAGAACAGGTCGGAGAAATGGCGCAGGATCGTTTCGATCGCGACATAGCGCGCGGCCTTGCCCGGCAGGCGGACGAAGCGCGGCATGGCGGGCGGGAGCAGGACGACTTCGCGCACCTCGACATCGTCCGAGCGGCGGATGAGGTCGAACAGCATCGCCGAGCCGAGGTTCGGGATGAAGGGGAACGGATGCGCCGGATCCAGCGCCTGCGGGGTCAGGACCGGAAAGATCTGGTCGCGGAAATGGCGTTCCAGCCAGACTTCGGTATCGCCGCGGATCTCGTCGGCGCCGAGCACGAAGATGTTGGCTTCGGCCAGCGCGGCGGCGATGTCGCGCCAGATGCGCTGCTGGCTGTCGACCAGCCCGGCGGCGTCGACGGTGATCGCGGCCAGCTGTTGCGAAGGGGTGAGGCCATCGACCGATTCATGGCCGACGCCCTGGTTCTGCTGCCCCTTCAGGCCGGCCACGCGGACCATGAAGAATTCGTCGATGTTGGTGGCCGAAATCGACAGGAAGCGGAGCCTTTCGAGCAGCGGATGGTCGGGGTTGCACGCTTCGTCCAGCACGCGGCGGTTGAACGCCAGCCACGACAGTTCGCGGTTGAAGTAGCGCGCTTCCGGCGCGGCGGCGACCGTGGTGCGGGCGGAGGGGACCGGATCGTTCACAGCAGGCGGTCCAAGAGCAGCGGGCTGTCGGACAGCGCGGCGCGCGCGGTCGGGATCGTCAAACGGCGCGTCGAGCGCAACATCGCATCTTCCTCCAAAGCCTCGACGATCCGAAGCACCGCAAGGTGGCTCCGTTCGACCCGGCGGGCAAGCCAGCGCACGACATCCGGCGCGGCGACGAGCTCCTTCCTGTCGAACAGATATTGCAGCAGTGTTTCGATCAGCAGTTCGTCGGGCGCTTCCAGCCGCAGCACCGGCGTCGCCCCCATGCGCGAACGCAGGTCGGGCAGGCCGATCCGCCAAATGGGCGGCGGGGCATCGGCGACGATCAGCAGCGGCTGACCTTCGCTCTGCGCGCGGTTCCAGGCGTGGAACAGTTCGGTCTCGTTCCACCGCTCCGCATCGTCGGCGATCGTGCCGCCGCTGCGCGCGACGAACGAGCGGGCGAGCAGCGTCCGGCCCGATTTGCGCGGGCCGACCAGCAGCGCGGCCTTGACTGGCCACGTCTCCCAATGGTCGAGATGATGGACGGCGGCTTCGTTCGACGGCCCGACGAGGAACAGGTCCTGCCGGGCGCCGGCGGGCAGTTCGAGCGAGAAGGAAAGCTGGGCCGATCCGGTACGCGACTGGGTCATCCCTGCGGCGTACTCGCGGGCGGCGGGGGCGTGGCGGCGGCGGCACGGCGGCGGATGCGAAGCGCGCCCTCACCCTGCTGGACTTGCCAGCCGCGGGCCTCCAGCGCGGCGGCAAGGATCGCGGCATCGCCGTCGAAGGTGACGCGCAGCACCGATACGCCGCCCAGCGCAAGGCTGGAGGTCGCGGCCGAACGGACGCCGGGAACGGCACGCAGCGCCGCTTCGGTCGATTCGACGGCAGCGACATTGGGGGTGTCGGCCTGGATCGACAGCGTGACCGCCTCGGCGGCAGGCGCGGGCGTCGGCGTGGCGGTGGGATCGGTCAGGGTCAGGTCGGTGATTTCCTCCTCGACCGGGGCGACCGGCGTGCCGGGCGGCGGCGCGGCGAGGACGACGTCGGGGCGCAGCGTGCCGGACTGCAACGCCTGTTGATACATTGCGTCGATCCGGCGGACGCCTTCGTCGAGAAGCGCGGGGACGGCGTCGCCCTGCTCCACCCGCAACGAGAAGCTGCCGAGCAGGCGGTTGTCGGGGCCGTAGCCGGCGGTGAAGGTGCCGATCACCGGGCCGCCGGGCCATTGGCGGTACAGGTGGACCTGCGGGATCAGCACGTCGGACGCGCCATATTGGTTGAGGACGGTGCGCCACCAGCCGCGCCCGCGCCGGGTCACCTGTCCGGCGTTCAGCAACAGGCCGTCGGCGCCGGTGCCGCTGGGGCGGACATAGTCCATGACGCTGCCGCCGGTGCGGAAGCGCGCCCATGCCGCCTGCCACGGGGTTGCGCGTTCGAACACCGTGCCCGTCCCACCGTCCCAGATGAGCGGCAGGACGAGCATGGCGGGACTGCGTTCGGAAACCCCGGCTATCCCTAGGATCGACGCGGCACGGCCGCGATTGAACAGCACGCCCAACCGCGCGATGTAGCGCTTCGGCCCGATCTGTTCGCTTTCGACGACGATGCCGCTGACCAGCGAATCGAGCGTGCCGTCGGGCAGCGAGCGGGCTTGCCCGGTCAGGCGCTGCGACAGCATTTGCCACCCCTTGCGCTGGGCGATGCGCCAGCCGGCGGTACGGGCGGCATCAGCAGAGGGGCCGGCGACATCGACGCGCACGCCGTTCACCTCGAAACTGCCCGAGCTGTCGATCGCGGCGACGCCGCCTTGTTGCGCCACGACCGCGCCCGTGGCGACGACGCCCAAGGCGACGGCGGCAAGGATGCGGCGGGGCTGATACAAAGTCATGGCCGCCTTTTGACGAAGCAGGCGTGGAAATCCAAGCGCGATGTAGCTAACCGGCAATCATGAGCAACGAAGCGGACCGCGGCGGCGGCTATACCTACGCACAGGCAGGCGTATCGATCGCGGCGGGCAATGCCCTGGTCCGTGCCATCGGGCCGTTGGCGAAATCGACGCGGCGCCCGGGGGCGGATGCCGAACTGGGCGGGTTCGGCGGGGTGTTCGATCCCAAGGCGGCGGGGTTCAAGGACCCGTTGCTGGTCGCCGCCAATGACGGCGTGGGCACCAAGTTGAAGCTCGCGATCGAGCACAACGCCCATGACGGCGTGGGCATCGACCTGGTCGCGATGTGCGCCAACGACCTGATCGTGCAGGGCGCCGAGCCGCTGTTCTTCCTCGACTATTATGCCACCGGCAAGCTGGTCGCCGAGACCGCCGAGCGGGTCGTCGGATCGATCGCCGAAGGGTGCCGCCAGGCGGGCTGCGCGCTGATCGGCGGCGAGACGGCGGAAATGCCGGGCATGTATGAGGGCGAGGATTACGACCTCGCCGGCTTCTGCGTGGGGGCAGTCGAGCGCGAGCAGTTGCTGACCGGCGACAAGGTGGCGGTCGGCGACGTGATCCTGGGCCTCGCTTCGTCGGGGGTGCATTCGAACGGCTTTTCGCTGGTGCGGCGGCTGGCGGCGGACAAGGCGTGGAAGCTCGACCGCCCTGCCCTGTTCGATCAGGACGTGTTGCTGATCGACGCGCTGTTGGCGCCGACGAAGATCTACGTGAAGTCGCTGCTGCCGCTGCTCCGCGAGGGGCGCATCCATGGCCTCGCCCATATTACCGGTGGCGGGTTGCTGGAGAATATCCCGCGCGTCCTGCCCGAGGGCGCCCATGCGCAGGTCGATGCCGATGCGTGGGAACAGCCGCGGTTGATGGCGTTCCTGCAGGCGCAGGGCAATATCGAGCCGGAGGAGATGGCGCGGACCTTCAACTGCGGCATCGGCATGGCGGTGCTGGTCGCGGCCGACGATGCCGAGGCGGTCGCCGCAGCGCTGACGCAAGCGGGCGAGACGGTCGTGCGGATCGGTACGGTCGAGGCGGGCGACAAGGGCTGCACCGTGAAGGGCAGCGCGGGCACGTGGAGCGCGCGCGCGGACTGGAGCGCGACGCATCTTGGCTAGGCATCGTGTCGGTGTCCTGATTTCGGGGCGCGGGTCGAACATGGCGGCGTTGGTCGCGGCGGCGAAGGCGGCGGACTGTCCCTATGAGGTCGTGCTGGTGGCGTCGGACAAGCCCGATGCCGCCGGCCTGACCCATGCCGCCGAACAGGGCATCGCGACCTTTTCCCTTTCGCCCAAGGGCATGGCGAAGGCGGAGTATGAGGCGGCGATCGACGGCGCGCTGCGCGAGGCGGGCGTCGAAACGATCGCGCTGGCGGGCTATATGCGGCTGTTGTCGGGTGACTTCGTGGCGAAGTGGCGCGACCGGATCGTCAATATCCACCCTTCGCTGCTGCCCGCCTACAAGGGCCTCGACACCCATGCGCGCGCCATTGCGGCGGGTGACCGGGAAGCCGGCTGTTCGGTGCATGTCGTCACCGAAGAGTTGGATGCCGGGAGCGTATTGGCCCAGGCGCGCGTTCCGATCCTGCCCGACGATACGCCGGACAGTCTGGCGGCACGGGTGCTGGTGGAGGAACATCGCCTCTACCCGCAAACGCTGGCGGAGTATGTGACGCGATGACCGAGATGCTCGACCGTATCCGTGAGGCCGTGAAGGTGTTGCCGGAGGTGGACGAGCGAACCACCCACGGTGAGCCGACCTTCTTCGTCCACGACCGGCAATTCGCGCAGTTTCGCGACGACCATCATGGCGACGGACGCACCGTGTTGTGCGTGCGGACCGGCAGCAGCGACGAACAGGCGATGCTGATCGAGGCGGCACCCGACACCTATTCCCTGCCCGCCTATCTCGCGGCGAAGGGCTGGGTCGCGATAACGCTGACCGGCGATGTCGACTGGACGCTCGTCGAGGATCGCATCGCGCGCAGCTGGGAACTGGCGGCACCACGCGCATTGCTGGAGGCGGGCGGTCGGTGAGCGGCGCGGAGGATGCGCGGGCCGAGCGGCGGCGCTGGATCGCGCTCACTTCAATTCGATGAAGTGGCGTAGATCAGTCCGGCTACGCGACCATGTTGTATCGTTCGGAGTTAGCTGTTCGTGGAGTGCGGTACAAACCGCACCCCACACCGTGATTTACGGACATTGAATGTTGTACTGCCAACAATAGGGTGGGTTCGGATCGGTCGGTGGTTTCGAAGGGGGGCCAGGAATTCCTTCGAGACAATCCTCGTACTCGGTCCCAACACATTCCTGATACGATGCGTATTCGTCGGGGTTGGCATCGCAGTAGTTTTTCGCAGCGCGAGCGCAAACAGCTTGCCTGCTCTCGGCCAAAGCCGGCACAGACATTGTGCTTGCGAGCGAAAAGGCACAAGCTACAAATAGACGCATTCTCGAAGATCTTGTCATACTTGTTTCCTTTGCAACGTGAGTCGCAAGGCAAACTTACTCGCACCAAACGCAACATCAATGCAAATAGAACCATTACATATATATTTAAGCGATCGGACAAATGTGCGGTCGCGTTTCAAAATTAGAAAATCGCGTTCTCCCCAAAACTCGGCAGGCTCGAGGCTGCTCGAACCGAACGGGTGGGGTGGTATGAGCCTTCAGACAAAGAAAAAGGCCCGCCTCCCAATGGGAAGCGGGCCCGTCTCCATCGACCGACCAAAATCAGCCGACGATCTCTTCCGGCTTGAAGAAGAAGTCGATCTCGATCTTCGCATTCTCTTCCGAATCCGAACCATGGACCGAGTTGGCTTCGATCGATTCGGCCAGTTCCTTGCGGATCGTGCCCGGCTCGGCGTTCGCCGGATTGGTCGCGCCCATGACGTCGCGGTTCTTCTGCACGGCGTTCTCGCCTTCCAGTACCTGCACGACGACCGGGCCGGAGATCATGAACGACACCAGGTCGTTGAAGAACGGACGCTCGCGGTGCACGCCGTAGAAGCCTTCGGCCTGTTCGCGGGTCATCTGGATGCGCTTCGAGGCGACGACGCGCAGGCCGGCTTCCTCCAGCATCTTGGTGACGGCGCCGGTCAGGTTGCGGCGGGTCGCGTCGGGCTTGATGATCGAAAAGGTACGGGTAGCGGCCATGGTGGTCGCGGCTCCTGCGTTATGGTGTTGGAAGGATTGTCGCCGGTCCCCCTAGTCGGGCGGCGCGCGACAGGCAAGCGTTACGCCGCCTGCTCCCAGCCGCCGTCACCCTGCCGCCAGTAGCGGCGCTCGACGTCCTCGCGGTCGGCCAGCCCCTTCCATGCGGTGCGGGCGGCGGCGATGTGATCCTCGCCGAAGAAGTGGAACGCGCGGTCGAAGGTGAGCGCTTCGTCGCGCCAGCGACCGTCGACGATCGCGACGTTGCGTGCGGCGTTGGCGTCGGTCGGTTCGGGGGCGATCAGCACGGCTTGGCAAGCGTCGTCGCCTGAGCCGGCCTCGGCATGCGGCAGGAAGCTGTCGGGGGCATAGGTCCACAGCAGCATGTCGAGGTGACGGCGCTGGTCGGCGTCGTCCGACAGCAGCAGCAGGCGCTCGCCATCGTCGTGGAGACGCTGGGCGATGCGCGGCAGCACCCGGTCGAGCGGGCTGCGGGTCAGGTGGTAGAAGTCGACTTTCATGTCCGCGCCCTTTCGTCGTTCCCGCGCAGGCGGGAACCCATAGCCGCTAACGATCGCGATGGAGCCGCGACGTCAGCGTGTATGGATTCCCGCCTGCGCGGGAATGACGTCATTGCTCGAAATTATCCGCCACGAACCGGTCGAGCAGGCGCACGCCGAAACCGGTCGCGCCCTTGTCGTGATGGTTGCCGGGCTTGTCGGCCCACACCATGCCGGCGATGTCGAGATGCGCCCAGCGTACGCCGTCCTCGATATAGCGCTTGAGGAACTGCGCGGCGGTGATCGACCCGGCGCCGCGCGGGCCGATATTCTTCATGTCGGCGATCGGGCTGTCGAGCAGCTTGTCGTACGCCGGCGACAGCGGGAAGCGCCACAACAGGTCGCCCGATTCGCGCGAGGCGGCGAGCAGCTCGTCGGCCAGCGAATCGTCGTTGGCGAACAGGCCGCCATGTTCGTTGCCGAGGCTGATGATCATCGCACCGGTCAGGGTGGCGAGATCGACGATGGTCTTGGGGCGATGCGTCTTCTGGACCCAGGTGAGCACGTCGCACAGGACGAGGCGGCCTTCGGCATCGGTGTTCAGCACCTCGATGGTCTGGCCCGACATCGACGTCACCACGTCACCCGGACGCTGCGCCTTGCCGTCGGGCATGTTCTCGACCAGCCCGACCACGCCGACGACGTTCGCCTTCGCCTTGCGGCTGGCCAGCGCCTTCATCGCGCCGACGACGGCGCCCGCGCCGCCCATGTCCCACTTCATGTCCTCCATGCCGGGCCCGGGCTTGAGCGAAATACCGCCGGTGTCGAAGGTCACGCCCTTGCCGACCAGCGCGAGGTCGACATCGCCCTCGGCCTTGCCGGTCCAGCGCATCGCGAGCAGGCGCGATTCCTTTTCGGAGCCCAGACCGACGCCCAAGAGCGCGCCCATGCCGAGTTCGGCCATCTGCCGTTCGTCGAGGATCGTCAGTTCGACGCCCAGCGCTTCCAGCTCGCGGCACTTCTCGACGAAGCTGACCGGGTACAGGATGTTGGGCGGATCGGTGACGAGGGTGCGGGTCAGGTCCAGCCCCTTGGTGATCGCATCGGCGGCGACGAAGGCATCGTCGATGCCCTCGGGCGCGCCGACGATGGTCAGGCCGGTCAGCGTCGGCTTCGACTTTTCGGGCATCTTGGTGCGATAGCCGTCCTGCCGCCAGCCGCGCTGCGCCGCGGTTGCCGCGAAGCGGGCGATGGCCCTGGCCGACACGTCGGTGCCGGTGAAGTCGACGGTCAGGTCGGTCAGGCCCGACAGCAGGAAGCGGCCGGTCAGCGCACCGCCGGCCTTTTCGAGCGCCGGCCCTTCGCCGTCGCCGATGCCGAGCAGGATGACGCGACCGGCGCTATCCCCCTCGCCCGGCACGAAGATTTCGGCCATCGACCCGGCTTCGCCGTCGAAGCGCCCGGCCTTGGCGGCACCCGCCACCAGCGAGGCGACCTGCGGCTCCAGACCCGCGGCATCGACCCGCGCCAGACCGCCGGCGGCGATGGGCAGGACGAGGGCGGTGGCGGTTCCCCGCTGGGACGCGAACTGGATCGAAATCGACATGGGTTTCCTCAAGACAGTGGCGCACGCGGCGCAGGCACCTTCTAGGCGCGTCGCGATGGGCAGGTAAAGCGGGCCAAGGGCGATTGCGGTTCCCGCGCCACGATGCAATAGCGCGGAACGAGCGTCCGCGGGTCGGGCGCCAAACGGTTTGGGGAAGCGAGACTAGTGAAGCGTTCGTTGGGGTCGCTTGCCCTTGGCCTGACGCTGGCGATCGCCGGCCCTGCGGTCGCACAGGACCTGCAGGATCGCAGCCTTCCGCCTCCGCCACCGGGAAGCGCGCTGCCGACGCCCGCGACCAGCGACCAGATCGATTTTTCGTCAGACCTGCTGGAATATGACAGCAACGCCGATGTCGTGACCGCGACCGGCGAGGTGCGGCTGCTGCGCGAGGGCAACCGGTTGCGTGCCGACCGGGTGACGTGGAACCGCAAGACCGGACAGGTCGTGGCCGACGGCAATATTGCGGTCACCAACCCGGAAGGTGACGTCGCCTATGGCGACCGGATCGAGCTGACCGACAGCCTGAAGGACGGCGTGGTCGACAACATGCTGGTCGTGCTGGACGAAGGCGGCCGGATCGCGGCGAAGCGCGGCACCAGGTCGGAAAACGGCGTGGTGACGGTCGAAAGTGCCGCCTATACACCCTGTTCGGTCACGAACTCCGCCGGCTGTCCCAAGGAGCCGTCGTGGAAGATCACCGCGCTGAAGGTCCGGTACGACCCGACGCGCAAGCGCATTCGCTATACCGGCGCGGGGCTGACTATCTTCGGCCTGCCGACCATCCCGCTGCCGTCCTTCTCGCACACGATCGGCGATGGCAGCGATTCGGGGCTGCTGGCGCCGTCGATCCGGCTCGACCGGGTCAACGGGCTGGAAGTCGCGGTCCCCTATTATTTCAACCTCGCGCCCAATCGCGACCTGACAATCACCCCACATGTCTTCACCGCCGTCCTGCCGATGCTGCAGGCCGATTACCGGTCGCTGTCGAGCAAGGGCGCGTACCGGGTGCAGGGCTATGCAACGGTCAGCCGGCGCAGCGACGACCTGGTGCTCGGCGCGTCGCCGACCGGGACCGAGCGGTCGTTCCGCGGCTATATCGATACGGTCGGCCGATTCCAGCTCGACCCGAACTGGAGCGTGTCGGGGTCGCTGCGCTATGCCACCGACCAGACGTTCCTGCGCCGCTACGACATTTCGCGTGACGACCGGCTGCGCAACAATGTGACGGTCGAGCGGATCGACCGCGATTCGATGCTGTCGATCAGCGGCTGGGCGGTGCAGACGCTGCGCGTCGGCGACGATCAGGGGATGCAGCCGATCGCGCTGCCCGAGATCGACTATCGCCGCCGCTTCAACGGATTGCTGGGCGGCGTCGCGCAGGTGCAGCTGAACACGCTGGCGATCAGCCGCAGCGAGGGACAGGATACGCAGCGCGCCTTCGTCGCCGCGCGCTGGGACCTGACCCGCTATACCCCGCTGGGGCAGGAGGTGACGTTCACCGCCTATGGCCGTGCCGATGCGTACAACGCGCGCGACACGATCGATACGGCGGTGCTCAGCTATCGCGGCGACGAAGGGTTCACCCCGCGCGGGATCGCCGCGCTGGCGGTCGATGTCCGCTGGCCGTTCGTCGGCGCGATCGGGCGCGGCACGCAGCGTATTTCCCCGCGGGTGCAGTTGGTCGCATCGCCGAGGATCTCCAATCTCGCCGTGCCGAACGAGGATGCGCGCGCGGTCGATCTGGAGGATTCGAACCTCTTCGCGCTCAATCGCTTCGCCGGATATGACCGGTTCGAGGATTCGTCGCGCGTCACCTATGGCCTCGACTATGCGCTCGACCTGCCGGGCGTGGCGGTGGCGGCGACGGTCGGGCAAAGCTATCGCACCAGCCAGCGGGCGAGCATCCTGCCCAGCGGCACCGGGCTGGACGACCGCTTTTCCGATATCGTCGGTCGCACCGACATGCGGTTCCGCGAACTGGTGACCTTCACCCACCGCTACCGGCTGGACAAGGACGGGTTGAAGATCCGCCGCAACGAAGTGGACGCGACGGTCGGCAGCCGGCGGACCTATGTCCAGGTCGGCTATCTGCGGCTCAACCGCGACATCGACGAGCTGGAAGATTTGCAGGATCGCGAGGAAATCCGCGTCGGCGCGCGGGCGGCGTTCGGGCCGTTCTGGTCGGCCTTCGCCTCCGCCACCGTCGACCTGACCGACAAGTCGGAGGATTCGCTGTCGCTGTCGGACGGCTATGACCCGATCCGCCACCGGCTGGGCGTGCAGTATGAGGACGACTGCCTGCGGCTGGGCCTCACCTGGAAGCGCGATTACCAGCGGATCGGCGACGCGCGCAGCGGCAGCAGCTATCTGGTAACGCTGGCATTGAAGAACCTGGGACGATAAGGCTCTGTTCAGGCGCGGCGGGCCATGAATTTGCCCGAATGATGCGGCACCGCCCTGATCATCCGCGCATGGGATATGACGACCAAGTGACCAAGAACATCGTGAATGCCGGCCGTATCGGCCGTTCGATCGCCGGTTTCGTCGCGATCGCCGCCGCCGCAACGCTGGCCGCGCAGACGGTTAGCGACGGGCAGGACGTGCCCGGCGCGAACCTGAACCTGCCGGGCAACCCGACGATCTTCGGCAAGCTGGACCCCAATATCCGCAAGCCGACCGCGATCGTGAACGACACGGTGCTGACCGGCACCGATGTCGACCAGCGCATGGCGTTGATCGTCGCGCTGAACGATTACAAGCTGACCGCCGAGGATCGCGAAGTGCTGCGCGCGCAGGTCGTGCGTCAGCTGATCGACGAGACGCTGCAGATCCAGCAGGCGAAGGCAAAGGACATCACCGTCACGCCTGCCGAGTTGGAGCAGAGCTTCAACCGGCTGGCCAAGCAGCGTTTCAACCAGACGCCGGAACAGCTGCGTGCCTATCTGCGCACCGCCGGCTCGTCGGAGCGGTCGCTGCGCCGCCAGATCGAGGGCGAACTGGCGTGGAGCCGGCTGCTGCGGCGGCAGGTCGAACCGTTCGTGAACGTGGGCGAGGAAGAAGTCGCCGCGGTCATCAAGCGGATGGAGGAATCGAAAGGCACCGAAGAATATAGCCTTCGCGAAATCTACATGGCGGCAACGCCCGACCGCGCGCCCGAGGTGCAGGGCGCGATGCAGAAGATGATCGAACAGATCCGCCAGGGCGCTCCGTTCGAATATTTCGCGCGCAACTTCTCCGAAGCATCGACCCGCGCGGTCGGTGGCGACCTGGGCTTCGTCCGGCTCAATATGTTGCCCGACGCGTTGCAGCGCGCCGCCACCCAGATGCAGGTCGGCCAGATCGCCGGCCCGATCGAGGTGCCGGGCGGCTATTCGATCCTGTACCTGGCCGACAAGCGGCAGGTGCTGATGGCCGATCCGCGCGACGCCAAGCTGGCGCTGCGCCAGCTGTTCCTGCCGTTCGCCCCCGGCACGACCGAGGCGCAGGCGAGCGCGAAGGTCGCCGCCTTTACCGAGGCAACGCAGGCGATCCGCGGTTGCGGCGATGCGACCAAGATCGCGCAGGCGCAGAAGGCCGAAGTCGTCGACAACGACTCGGTGGTGCTGCGCAGCCTGCCGCCGGCACTGCAGGACATCATCCTGAAGCTGAACGTCGGACAGGCGACGCCGCCGTTCGGTTCCCCCAAGGACGGCGTCCGCGTGCTGATCCTGTGCGGTCGCGAAGACCCGCGCACCGCCGGCATCCCGAGCGCGGCGCAGATCCAGCAGGGCTTGGAACAGGAGCGCGTGAACCTGCGTGCCCAGCGGATGATGCGCGACCTGCGGCGCGATGCGGTGATCGAGTATCGTTGAGGGGGCGGGCGCGATGCCGGTTGTCGCTCCGCTCGCCATATCGATGGGCGATCCGGCGGGTATCGGCCCGGAGGTGATCGCAAAGGCATGGGCGCGCCGGGAGACGGAGGCGCTGCCCTGCTTCTTCGCGGTCGGCGACGTCCGGGCGGTATCGCAGGTCTGGACCGGGCCGGTAGAGCGGATCGACGATCCGCGCGACGCGGCGAAGGTGTTCAACCGTGCGCTGCCCGTCGTGTCGGTGGTCGATGGCGATGCGATCGTGCCGGGGCGGCCGGATATCGGCGGGGCACGCTGCGCGCTGCAGTCGCTCGAGCTGGCGGCGGGACTGGCGCGGTCGGATGCCGCGTCGGGGCTGGTCACCGCGCCGATCTCCAAGGCGGAGCTGTATCGCATCGGCTTCACCTATCCGGGGCAGACCGAATTCGTCGCGGAGCGGTGCGGCGTGGCGCGTGAGAATGCGGTGATGATGCTGGCGGGACCGACGCTGCGCGTGGTGCCGATCACGATCCACGAGCCGTTGGCCGACGTGCCGTCGACGCTGACCGTCGAACTGATCGTCGCGCGAGCGCGAACGACGGCGCGGGGGCTGACTCGCGACTTCGGGATCGCTGCGCCCCGGCTGGCGCTGGCGGGGCTGAACCCGCATGCCGGCGAGAGCGGCGCGATCGGCCGCGAGGAGATCGAGGTGATGCAACCGGCGGTCGCGCAGTTGCGGGCCGAGGGAATCGACATCGTCGGACCGCTGGCGGCGGACACGATGTTCCATCCGCGCGCGCGGGCGAAATATGATGCGGCGCTTTGCGCCTATCACGACCAGGCGCTGATCCCGATCAAGACGCTGCATTTCGACGATGGGGTCAACATCACGCTGGGCCTGCCGATCGTGCGGACGTCGCCCGATCACGGCACCGCGTTCGATATCGCCGGGGAAGACGTGGCCGAGCCGGGCGCGATGATCGCGGCGATCCGCATGGCGGGCGAGGCGGCCGCGCGCCGGGCCGCCGTCGCATGAGTGTCGCGCCGCTTACCCCGCTCCCGCCGCTGCGTGACGTCATCCAGCGGCACGGGCTGTCGGCGAACAAGGCGCTGGGGCAGAATTTCCTGTTCGACCAGCAGTTGCTCGACCGGATCGCGCGCGTACCTGGTGATTTGCAGGATCAGGAGGTGCTGGAGGTCGGACCCGGTCCGGGTGGCCTGACGCGGGCATTGCTGCTGGCGGGCGCGAAGGTGACGGCGATCGAGCGCGACCATCGCTGCATTCCCGCGCTGGAGGAGCTAGGGGCGTTGTTCCCGGGACGGCTGCGGCTGATCGAGGGAGATGCGCTCGAGATCGATGCTCCCGCGCTGTTCGAAGGGCGGCCGCACATCGCGTCGAACCTGCCGTACAATGTCGGCACCGCGTTGTTCGTCGGCTGGCTGTCGAGCGACTGGCGGCCATGGTGGCAGAGCCTGACGCTGATGTTCCAGCGCGAGGTCGCGGACCGTATCGTCGCGGGCGCCAATGACGATGCCTATGGCCGGCTGGCGGTGCTGGCGCAGTGGCGGAGCACGGCGCGGATCGCGATGCCGGTGCATCGCAGTGCCTTCACCCCGCCGCCCAAGGTCATGTCGGCGGTGGTCCATGTCGTGCCGACCGATGCGCCGGAGGGCGTTTCGCTGAAGGTGCTGGAGCGGCTGACGGCGGCGGCATTCGGTCAGCGGCGCAAGATGCTGCGGCAGAGCTTGAAGGCGGTGCCGGGCGCGATCGAGGCTGCGGAAGCGGTCGGGATCGATGTTACGCGGCGGGCGGAGACGGTGTCGGTCGCCGAGTTCGTGACGTTGGCGCGGGCTTTATCGGTTTAGAAAGAAGAGGTTCACGCGAAGGCGGAGACGCGAAGGGGTTGCGCTTGGCGCGACGTCACCCCGCGCCAGCGGCGTCAGTATCTGCCAGAGCCCGGCAAGACGTCTCCCGTTCGCGGGCCGCCCGCCAGAGACGCAACCCCTCCGCGTCTCCGCGCCTTCGCGTGAATCCAAACTTCCTTGAACCAGCGTCTATTGCGGCGTCGCGGGCTTCGGCGCGCCCGGAACCACCGGCGGGGTCTGCTGCGCGGTCGCGGTGACCGGCGGGCCCTTGGCGATAACCGCCGCCAGTTCGTTCGCTGCCGGACAGGTCGCGCCGCAAACCGTCTTGAGCTTGGCCAACGTATCCTTGGCACGATTGACGGCGCCCTTCTGGACCAGCGCCTCGCCCTCGCCCTTCAGCGCGGCGACGTCGTTCGGTTCGAGGCTCAGCGCCTCGCGGTACAGGCGGATCGATTTGCCGGGCAGCCCCTGCGCGCGAGCGATATCGGCAAGCGTGATATAGGCAGCGCGGTTGCGCGGATCGATTACCAGCGCGCTTTCGATCAGGCCGGTCGCGGCATTGGTGTCGCCGGCAGCCTGCGCGGCGCGCCCCTGTTGCAGCAGCGCCATCGAACGCGGATCGACCTGATTGTCGGGACGCTGACCGCTGAGCGAGGCCGATGCACAAACCAGCACCAGCGCGCCCGCGACCGAAACCGAGGTGAACCGCATCAACATCTCCGACCGAGCGAGTGGCACCTTATGCCCGGCCGAGCCGTGCGACGAAGAAACCGTCGGTAGAGTCGGATGCCGGGGTCAGGCGCATGCCCCGACCGTGGACGCGGCCGCGCGGCAATGCAAGCGGCAGCGCGCGCCAATCGGGATGACGCGACAGGAACGCATCGACCTGGCCCCTGCCTTCGGCGTCCAGCAGCGAACAGACGACATAGGTAATGGTGCCGGTCGGAGAGGTGAGACCCGCCGCCACGTCGAGCAACCGTGCCTGGGTCGCCACGACCCGGTCGAGCCGATCCGGCGTCAGCCGCCAGCGCGCCTCCGGATTGCGGCGCCAGGTGCCGGTGCCCGAACAGGGCGCGTCGACCATCACCCAGTCCGCCTGACCTGCAACATCGGACAGCATCGCCGCTTCCTTGCCCGGATCAAGCAGACGGGGCTCGGCGATGGTCACGCCGGCACGGGCGGCACGCGGCGCGAGCCGCGACAGGCGCGGCCGATCGGTATCGGTGGCGAGGATCCGCCCCCGCCCCGCCATCTGCGCGGCAATGGCGAGCGTCTTGCCGCCGCCGCCGGCGCACAGGTCGATCGCGAAGCCGTCCGGTGTCGCGCCGACGGCGAGCGACACGATCTGGCTGCCGAAATCCTGCACCTCGGCGCGGCCGTCCTGCAACACGCCGTCCTGATCGAGCGGCGCCTCGGCGGGCAAACGGATCGCGTCGGGCAGATCGGCCGCAGGCTCGCCTCCCAGCTCGGCAAGAACGGCGTCCCGGTCGGTGCGGAGGCGGTTGACCCGAATATCGAGCGGTGCGCGCTCGAGCAGCGCGGCGAGGTCGGCATCGCCCAATTCCGAGCTTCGAAAGGCGTCGACCAGCCAGGCGGGCGCCAGACCGGTTTCGGCGCGCGGTTCGTCGGCGGCAATGGGCGCTGGGCCATAGGACGATCCGTCGAACGTCGCTGCCAGCGCCGCGTCCGCGTCGGCCATCGCGACGATCGCGGCGCGGGCCGATACCGGGACCGGTCCGAATCGTCGGACGGCGTCATAGGCCAGCGTGCGGATCGCACGACGGTCCTTCGACCCGGCATAGCGGCGCGCCGCGAAGAAACGCTTCGCCACCTGATCCGCCGCCGCACCGCCGCTCTTCGCTGCATCGATGATCGCATCGACCAGATCGATTGCCGCCTGGGTCCGCGCTGCGGGATTCATGCCGAAACTTCCTGAAAATTGATGCGCGACGCTACCAACATAACCTAGATCAATCCAGCGGGATGCGGATGGCCGTCAACGTACCCGCAAACGCCCGGCACCCGATTTCGGGGCCGGGCGTTGCGTGCGCCTGTGACGGCGTGCCGATCAGCGCGTGGGGTAGTTCGGCGCCTCGCGCGTGATCGTCACGTCATGGACGTGGCTTTCGCGCAGGCCGGCATTGGTGATGCGGACGAAGCGCGCGCGATCCTGCAATTCGGTGATGGTGTGCGATCCGGTATAGCCCATCGCTGCCTTCACGCCGCCGACCAGCTGGTGGATGACGTCCTTGGCCGGGCCCTTGAACGCGACCTGCCCCTCGATCCCTTCGGGCACGAGCTTCAGCTGGTCCTTGATATCCTGCTGGAAATAGCGGTCGGCCGACCCCTTGGCCATGGCACCCACCGAACCCATGCCGCGATAGCTCTTGTAGGCGCGGCCTTGGTACAGGAAGGTTTCGCCGGGCGCTTCCTCGGTGCCGGCCAGCAGCGATCCGATCATCACCGCCGATGCGCCGGCGGCGAGCGCCTTGGCGACATCGCCCGAGGTCCGGATGCCGCCATCGGCGATGACCGGGACGCCGGTGCCGGCTGCCGCCTTGGCCGCGTCCATCACCGCCGTCAGCTGCGGCACGCCGACGCCGGCGACGACGCGGGTGGTGCAGATCGAGCCCGGGCCGATGCCGACCTTGATACCATCAGCCCCGGCATCGATCAGCGCGCGGGTGGCTTCGCCGGTTGCGACGTTGCCGGCGATGACCTGGACGTGCGGGGCGATCGCCTTCACCCGCTTCACCGCTTCCGCGACCTGGCGGTTATGGCCGTGGGCGGTGTCGATGACGATCAGGTCGCATTCGGCCTCGATCAGCGCTTCGGTCCGTTCATAGCCCTTGTCGCCGACCGTGGTGGCGGCGGCGACACACAGGCGCCCCGCGCCGTCCTTGGTCGCGTTGGGATAGGTGACGGCCTTTTCGATATCCTTGACGGTGATCAGGCCGACGCAGTGGTAATTGTCGTCCACCACCAGCAGCTTCTCGATGCGGCGCTGGTGCAGCTGGCGACGCGCCTCCTCCTGCGCAACGCCGATGCGAACGGTGGCAAGATTGTCCTTCGTCATCAGCTCGGCAACGGGCTGGTTCGGGTTCTCGGCGAAACGGACGTCGCGGTTGGTGAGGATGCCGACCAGCTTGCCCGAGGCGTCGACGACCGGAATGCCGCTGATCCGGTGGCGTTCCATCAGCGCGCGGGCGGCCGACAGCGGGGCGTCGGCGGTGATGGTGATCGGGTTGACGACCATGCCGCTTTCGAAACGCTTGACCGCACGGACCGCCGCGCATTGTTCCTCGATGGTCAGGTTGCGGTGGAGCACGCCGATGCCGCCCAACTGTGCCATGACGATCGCCATGTCGGCTTCGGTCACGGTGTCCATCGCCGACGACAGGAACGGGATGTTGAGCGCCAGATTACGGGCGACGCGGGTGCGCGGGTCGGCCTGGCTGGGCAGCACGTCCGATTCCTGCGGAACCAGCAGCACGTCGTCGAAGGTCAGGCCGAGGGTGATATCCATGGGGAGCGTCGTCTCGTATCAGTTGGCGGGGTAGCGGGCGGGATCGGCAAGCGCACGGGCGAGCGCCACGTGCAGGTCGGCATCCTCGGCGGCACCCGACAGGTCGATGTGCGCGAGGTCGTCATTGGGTTTGTGATACGGGCCGTCGAGATAGGCGAACAGCCGCTTCATGTCGCTGACCGAACCGGTGGCCATCACCGCAGGGATGCCGCGCTTACCGAACGCCCAGCCATCCTGGCGCTGCACCATGATGTTCGCTTCGGTATCGGTATCGACCTTGCGGCCGATCGCGCGGGCGGTGGCGTCGACGATGGCGTCGATCTTCGGATGGTTGCCCCGCCCGACCATCGCCACCGGCATGCCGGTCGGCACGATCGCGGCGGTGTCGATATTGAGGTTCGCGACGATCTTCAGCGGGGTTTCGGCGACCGCAGCGGCATAGGCATCGGCACCGATCAGCCCTTTTTCCTCGGCGGTGGTCGCGACGAAGTAGATGCTGCGATTGGACGGCGGCCCCTTGGCGAGGACCTTGGCGACCTCGATCAGGATCGCGGTGCCGCTGGCATTGTCCGCCGCGCCGTTGCAGATGCGGTCGGGTGCGCCTTCGGGACGGCAGATGCCGATATGATCCCAGTGCGCCGATAGCAGCACCGCTTCGTTCGGCGTCGCGGTGCCCGGGATCATGCCGACGATGTTGGCGGTGGTGTAGCGGTTGCGGACGGTGACCGCCGATAGGGCGACGGTGCCGTCCAGCGCAACGGCGTGAAAATCCTTGGCGGCGCCCGCCTTCGTCAGCGTGGCGGCCTGCGGGCCGAGCAGCGCGGCCGACTGCGCTTCCGAAAGATAGGCGACGAGCATCGGTTCGACGCTGCCGTCGCGGACGGTGGCATGGCCGAACGCCTCGCGCAGTTCCGCTTCCTTGAGCGTCGCGGGCGCCACGAAGATCGCGGCGGCGGCACCGGCACGGGCGAGCGCCTCCAGCTTCGCGCTACGCCCCGGCCCCAGCGTCATCACGACGACCTTGTCGCGAACCGGTCCCGCCGCAAGCGCCGCACCGTCCAGCCCACCGGCATAGACCATGCCGACCCCGGCAATGCGCGTGTCGGGCATCTTGCCCGTGGCCACTAGGCCGGGCAGCGGAGTCGTCCGACCGTCGCGCGTGACCGATCCGCTGCTCGATACCGAGCGGACGTTGGTCAGCGACACTTCCTGCCGCCAGCGGCCGTCAGGCGCACCCGGCTTCAGGCCGGCATCGGCAAATGCCTGCAACACATAGGCTTCCGCACGATCGCCACCGGCCGTCCCGGGTTCCCGTCCTTCGTATGTATCGCTGGCAAGGACCGCGACATGGTCGCGCAGCATCTGCGGCGTGATCGACTGGGCAAGGACCGGCGTGCTGCACAGCAGGGCGGCGAGTCCGAGGATCGGGCGGAGCGTCATGCGCCCCACTATCGACCCGAACCGTTACGGGCAAGCGTCAAGGCGCGCGTTGCAGCGTCCGGCGTGCCATTTCGACGTGCATGTCCTCGATCATGCGATCCTGGAACCGCTCCGCCCCGCCCCGCGCGGCAGCGACCAGCGCCGTCGCCTCTTCGATTTCGGCGGCGCTGGGTGAAAAGGCCGTGTTCGCCACCGCGATCTGGTCGGGATGGATCAGCGACTTTCCGTCAAAGCCCATCAGGCGCCCATCGGCACATTCCTGCGCCAGTCCGGCGGCATCCTTCAGTGCGTTGAAGACGCCGTCGATCGCCCAGCCGCCTGCCGCCCGCGCGGCGATGACGACGGTCTGCAATGCATGCGACAACGACCCCCGCCCGGCACCCGGCGGCAGGCGCAGCGATGCGGCGAGGTCGTTGGTGCCGACCATCAGGCCGACCACGCCGGGCGTCGCCGCGATCTGCGGTGCCGCCAGCACCCCGGCGGGCGTCTCGATCATCGCCAGCACCGGATGACCGGCGAGTTGCGCAAGGTCGGCGGGCGATTCCACCTTCGGCACCACCACCAGCGCCACATTGGCCAACCGGATCGCGGCAAGATCCTCTGCGAAATAGGGCGTGCCGGGCGCATTGATCCTGACCCCGGCGCAACGACCATGCAGCAATTCGAGCGAGACCGGCAGCGCCTCGCGCGCGCCTGCCTTGTCCGCGTCGCGTACCGCGTCCTCGAGGTCGAGGACGATCAGGTCGGCGGGCAGGCCCGCCGCCTTGGCGATCATGCTGGGTCGGACCGCGGGCACGAACAAAACGCTCCGCGGTGCTAGGGTTATCGCTGGTTCCATCGGTCGGTCATGCTAGACAGCAAGGGACAAAACACAAGCTGGGGACGACCGATGCTCTTGGGCCTGATCGCCGCTATCGTTCTGATGGTCGTATTGTACCTGTTCGCGAGCGTGAAGATCGTCACGCAAGGGCATCAATATACGATCGAGCATTTCGGCCGCTTCACCGCCGTCGCGAAGCCGGGGTTCAACTTCTACCCCGCCTTTTTCTATCGGGTCGGCCGCAAGGTGAACATGATGGAGCAGGTGATCGATATACCGGGTCAGGAAATCATTACCCGCGACAATGCCATGGTATCGACCGATGGCGTCGTGTTCTTCCAGGTGCTGGACCCGGCCAAGGCAGCCTATGAAGTGTCCGACCTGTACGTCGCGCTCCAGCAGATCACGACGACCAATTTGCGCACCGTGATGGGGTCAATGGACCTCGACGAAACCCTGTCGAAGCGTGACGAGATCAACGCGCGACTGCTGGGCGTGGTCGACCATGCGACGAACCCGTGGGGCGTGAAGATCACCCGAGTCGAGATCAAGGACATCCGCCCGCCGGCCGATATCGTCAATGCGATGGGTCGCCAGATGAAGGCGGAGCGCGAGAAGCGGGCCAATATCCTGGAGGCGGAAGGGGCGCGTGCGTCCGAGATCCTGCGCGCCGAAGGCCAGAAGCAGGCCCGCATCCTCGAAGCCGAAGGGCGGCGCGAATCCGCCTTCCGCGATTCCGAAGCCCGCGAGCGCGCGGCGGAGGCCGAGGCCAAGGCGACGCAGGTGGTCAGCGACGCGATCGAGGCGGGCGGCACGCAGGCGATCAATTATTTCATCGCGCAGAAATATGTCGAGGCGGTCGGCAAGTTCGCCACCAGCCCCAATGCCAAGACCATCCTGTTCCCGGTCGAGGCGACCCAGCTGATCGGTACGCTGGGCGGCATCGGCCAGCTCGCCAAGGAAGCGCTGGGCGATGGCAAGGCCCCTGCCCCCGCGCCTGCCCAGCCGGTGCGCGAGCGGCCCGCCGGACCGTTCGAGCCACCGGTGCGATGATCAACAGCGGCTATGCATGGTTGCTGCTGGCGGTCGCGCTGGGCGTGGCCGAACTGGCGGTGCCGGGCGTCTTCCTGGTTTTCATCGCGATCGCCGCCGGGATCACCGGATTGTTGGCGCTGCTGTTCCCGGCGCTGACGGTGAGTGCGGAGCTGGCGGTGTTCGGGGCGTGGAGCGTCATCACGGTGCTGATCGGGCGGCGCTGGTATGCCGACTATCCGGTCGACAGCGACGATCCGTTGCTGAACGATCGAGGCGCACGGCTGATCGGCCAGTCGGTGACGGTGGTCGAGGCGATTGTCGGCGGCAGCGGGCGGGTGCGCGTCGGCGACAGCGAGTGGATCGCACGCGGCCCCGACCTGCCGGCCGGGGCGCGCGTCCGGATCGTCGGCGTCAGCGGCGCGGTGGTTCAGGTCGTGGCGGCCGATTGACGCCGCGCGTTCGCGCGACAAGTATCGCCGCGAACGATCTTGCCCGAAGGAACTGCCATGGACCTCACCCGCCGCGACTGGATCGCCGGTGCTGCCGCATCGACGCTCGCCGCCGCCCTGCCTGCCCGTGCGCAGCAGACTGTGACCAAGGCCATTGCGAGCCCCGCCGACCGCGCGGCCGAAGCCACGCTGTCGCAGATCGCCGAAAGCTGGCTGCAGGATTCACCCGAAAGCGCGACCGGGCTGGGCATCGATACCGGCCCGCGCGCCGCGCTGAAATCCCGGCTGGGCGACCGGTCGGCGGCGGGGCAGCGGCGCCTGGCGGAGCATCTGCAAGCGCATGTCGCAACGCTCAAGGCCATCGATACCGACGCGCTGTCGCCCACGACCCGTACCGATGTCGATGTCGTGCGAACCGCGTTCGAAACCGCGCTGGACGGCTTTGCCCTCCCTTACGGCGATGTCGCCGTCGGCGGGTGGCGCAACACGCCCTATGTCGTCATCCAGAATGTCGGGGCCTATCTGGACGTGCCGCGCTTCCTCGACAGCGACCACGGCATCGCGAACAAGGCCGATGCCGATGCCTATCTGGCGCGGCTGGACAGCTATGCCGCGCAGTTGGATGGCGAAACCGACCGGATGCGCGCGGCATCGGCACGCGGGGTGGTCGCGCCGGACTTCCTGCTCGACAAGACGCTGACGCAGCTGGGCAAGGCGCGTGGCGGTGACCCAGCGACATGGGACATCGTCACCTCGCTTGCCCGGCGGACGAAGGACATTCCCGGCGACTGGACCGCACGCGCCACCGCCATTGCGCGCGACAAGGTCGGCCCGGCGCTCGACCGGCAGATCGCGGCCGTCCGCGCCGACCGTGCGAAGGCGACAGCCGATGCGGGCATGTGGGCGCGACCCGATGGCGATCGCTGGTATGCCTGGGCGTTGCGCGCGTCGACCACCACGCCGATGACGCCCGATCAGGTGCATGCGCAGGGCCGCGACGAACTGGCGCGGCTGCAGGGGCAGATGGACCCGATCCTGCGCAAGCTGGGCTATACCGCCGGATCGGTCGGCGAGCGGATGACGGCGCTGGGCAAGGATCCGCGCTTCGTCTTTCCAGAAGGCGATCCGGGCCGGGCGCAGATCATGGCCCTCGTCCAGAACCGCCTGAACGATATCCGCGCGCGGATGCCGCGAGCGTTCAATACGTTGGCGCCGGGCAATGTCGAGGTGAAGCGCATTCCGCCGGTCGAGGAAGCGGGCGCGCCCGGCGCCTATGGCGGGGCGGGATCGATCGACGGCAAGACGCCGGGCCGCATGTGGATCAACCTGCGGACCACCGGCATCTGGACGCGCTATTCGCTGCCGACTTTGGTGTATCACGAAGCGATACCGGGCCATGTGTGGCAGGGCGAATATACGTTCCGCCTGCCGCTCATCCGCTCGTTGATGGCGTTCAATGCCTTTTCAGAGGGTTGGGCGCTCTATGCCGAGCAGCTGGGCGATGAACTGGGCGCCTATGACGGCGATCCCGTCGGGCGGCTGGGCTATCTGCAGTCGCTGGCGTTCCGCGCGTGCCGGATGGTGGTGGACACCGGGCTGCATGCCAAGCGCTGGACCCGGCAGCAGGCGATCGACTGGTTCGCCACGACCAACGGATCGAGCGTCGACGAAGTGTCGGGCGAGGTCGACCGCTATTGTTCCTGGCCGGGTCAGGCATGCGGCTACAAGGTCGGTCATTCGGAGATCGTGCGGCTGCGCGCGAAGGCGCAGGCGGCGCTCGGACCGCGCTATGACTTCAAGGCGTTCAACGATCTGGTCGTGCAGGGCGGTGGCGTGCCGATGACGGTGCTGGGCCGCAACGTGGACGCGTTCATCGCTGCCAATAGGGCCTAACGTCATTCCGGCGAAGGCCGGAATCGACGGATGGGGTGAGGTCGCGGTTCCAGCCGAGGCCGTCCGTGTCCATGGATTCCGGCCTCCGCCGGAATGACGGATTAGTGGGGCGGCGCTTCCTGCTCCTCCACCAACAGCCGCCGCTTCGGCAGGGCTTCGGGCATTTCGTCGCGGATATAGGCCAGCATCCCCTCGCGCAGCGAACAGCGCAGGTCGAACGCGCGGGCGGCGTCGGACGCGGTGGCGAGGATGCGGACCTCGATCGCGTCGGGTTTGGTATCGGTCACCTGCAACACATGCGCGCGCCCGTCCCACAGCGGATCGGCCTTGACCAGTTCCTCGAACTTTTCGCGCAGGCGCGGGATGTTGGTCGTCGGGTCCAGCCAGAAGAAGGCCGATCCCAACAGGCCGCTGGTCGTCCGCGTCCAGTTCTGGAAACTCGATTCGAGGAATTTCGACACCGGCACGACGAGGCGCCGTTCGTCCCACAACCGGACGACGACATAGGTCAGGCGGATCTCCTCGATCCGGCCCCATTCATTCTCGATGATGACAACGTCGTCGATGCGGATCGGTTCGGTGAACGCCATCTGCACGCCGGCGATGATGTTCTTGAGCGCCGGCTGGGCCGCGGCACCGACCGCAAGGCCGGCAAGGCCCGCCGATGCCATCAGCGTGACGCCGACCGAGCGGATGCTGGGGATGGAGAGCAGCATCAGGCAGACGGTGATGAAGCCGATGGCGATGATCGCGATCCGGCCGAGGATCGCGCTGCGCGTCCGCCGCCGCCGCGCGCGCAGATTGTCGGCGACGGTGATGTCGGTTGCGACCTCCACCGCCTTTACCGACGCGCGGATCATCGCGATGGCGAACCAGCCCATCAGCAGCGGCACGACCAGTCCCGCCATCTGCGTCCACAAATCGTCCCAGCGGTCGGGCAGGCGCAGCGGCTTGCGGACGCTGGCAAGCGCCATCGCGACGAGAATCCAGCGCATCGGTCGCCACGCATGGTCGACATAAACGTCATCAACCGACCCCGGCGTTCGCTCGGCAAAACGGCGAAGTACCCGGAAGGTGGCGGCGTGCAGCAGCAGCGCCGCGAGGATCGACAGGACGATGGTGCCCAGATCGGCGGCGGCCGGCGGCAGGGCGTTAAAGGCTTGCTGAAGATCGCGCATCGTCAGGGGCAACACGCTGCGCCGCACCATGTTCCGAACCGCCCTGATCCCGGTCGCGAGACTTGGCTTTCCGCCCCCGACCGGCTAATCTGCCATGCAACCGAAACATTCCCCGAAAGCATCGAACTTTGACAGACGCGACGCTGATCGCCGACCCATCCGATATCGCCCCCATCTCGATCGTGGACGAGATGCGGTCGAGCTATCTCGACTATGCCATGAGCGTCATCGTCTCGCGCGCGCTCCCCGACGTGCGCGACGGGTTGAAGCCGGTGCATCGGCGCATTCTCTATTCGGCGCAGGAAAGCGGCTTCGTGCCGGGCAAGGCGTATCGCAAGTCGGCGCGCATCGTCGGCGACGTGATGGGTAAATATCACCCGCATGGCGATACCGCGATCTACGACGCGTTGGCGCGCATGGCGCAGCCCTGGTCGATGCGGCTGCCGCTGATCGACGGTCAAGGGAACTTCGGGTCGATGGACCCCGATCCGCCCGCCGCGATGCGATACACCGAGGCGCGCCTCGCCAAGTCGGCGATGGCGCTGCTCGACGATCTCGACAAGGATACGGTCGATTTCGTGCCGAACTATGACGGGTCGGAACGGGAGCCGGCGGTCCTGCCGGCGCGCTTCCCGAACCTGCTGGTCAACGGTGCAGGCGGTATCGCGGTCGGCATGGCGACCAACGTGCCGCCGCACAATCTGGGCGAAGTGGTCGATGCCTGTCTCGCGACGATCGACCGCCGGGTCGAGGGTGGCGAGCCGCTGACCCATGAGGAACTGTGCGAGATCGTGCCCGGACCGGACTTCCCGACCGGCGCGCTGATGCTCGGTCGCGCCGGCGCGCGCGCTGCCTATGCCGGCGGTCGCGGGTCGATCATCCTGCGGTCGCGCCACATCGTCGAGGCGCGCGGCGAGCGGCGCTCGATCGTGCTCACCGAAATTCCCTTCCAGGTCGGCAAGTCGGGGCTGGTCGAAAAGATCGCCGAGGCCGCCAAGGACAAGCGCATCGAAGGCGTCAGCGACATTCGCGACGAATCGAACCGCGAAGGCGTGCGGATCGTCATCGACTTGAAGCGCGATGCGACGCCCGACGTGGTGCTGAACCAGCTGTGGCGGCACACGCCGGCGCAGTCGAGCTTCGCGGCGAACATGCTGGCGATCCGCGGCGGTCGTCCCGAACTGCTCAACCTCAGCCAAATCATCGACGCGTTCGTCGGCTTCCGCGAAGAGGTCATTACGCGCCGGTCGAAGTATGAACTGGCGAAGGCGCGCGAGCGGGCGCACCTGTTGCTGGGTCTGGTGATCGCGGTCACCAACCTCGACGAGGTGGTGCGGATCATCCGCGGGTCGGAAAGCCCCGCCGCCGCCCGCGCCGCGCTGCTGGCGCGCGAATGGCCGGTGGCGGAGATCGCGCCCTATCTGAAGCTGGTCGAGGCGGTCGAATCCGACACGACCGGCGACGTCTACCGCCTGTCGGACCTCCAGGTCCGCGCGATCCTCGACCTGCGGCTCCACCGCCTGACCGCGCTCGGCCGCGACGAGATCGGCGAGGAGCTGAAGGAACTGGCCGGGTCCATCGGGAACCTGCTCGAGATTCTCGGGAACCGTGCCAAGCTCTATGCCGTCATGCGGCAGGAACTGGTCGACGTCCGCGCCGAATTCGCGACGCCGCGCCGGACCGAGATCGCCGGTGCCGCCGACGGCATCGATGACGAGGACCTGATCGAGCGCGAGGACATGGTCGTCACGGTCACGGTGCAGGGCTATATCAAGCGCACCCCGCTCGATGCCTTCCGTGCGCAGAAGCGCGGCGGCAAGGGACGCGCGGGCATGGCGACGAAGGATGAGGATGCGATCACGAACCTTTTCGTGACCAGCACCCACACCCCGGTGCTGTTCTTCTCGACCGCGGGCAAGGTGTACCGCATGAAGGTGTGGCGCCTGCCCGAGGGCGGTCCGGCGACGCGCGGACGGCCGATGGTCAACCTGCTGCCGCTGGCGGCGGGCGAGACGATCTCGACCGTGCTGCCGCTGCCCGAGGACGAGGAGCGGTGGAGCGACCTGCACGTCATGTTCGCGACCGCGAACGGCACGGTGCGGCGCAACTCGATGGACGCGTTCGCGAACATTCCGACCGCCGGCAAGATCGCGATGCGCTTCGACGACGACAGCGACGATCGCCTGATCGGCGTGGCGCTGCTGACGGAAACCGACGACGTGCTCCTGGCGACCAAGGCGGGCAAGGCGATCCGCTTCGCCGCGACCGATGTGCGCGAGTTCCAGAGCCGGACGTCGACCGGCGTGCGCGGTATCTCGCTGGGCAAGGACGACGACGTCATCTCGCTGTCGATCCTGGGCGGGTTCGAGGCGAGCGCCGAGGAGCGCGAGCAGTACCTCAAGGCCGCGCCTTGGAAGGAAGGCGACCGCGAAATCACGCTGCCTGCCGAACGCATGGCCGAGTTCGAGGCGGCGGAGGAATTCATCCTGACCGTCACCGCCAACGGCTTCGGCAAGCGCACCTCGGCCTATGAATATCGCCGTACCGGGCGCGGCGGTCAGGGGATCACCAACATCGTCACGTCCGATCGCAACGGGCCGGTCGTTGCCAGCTTCCCGGCGCATAATGGCGAACAGCTGATGCTGGTGACCGATCAGGCCAAGCTGATCCGCACCACCGTGGGCGACATCCGTGTCGCGGGTCGCAATACGCAGGGGATTACCATCTTCCGCGTGGGCTTTGGCGAGCAGGTCGTGTCGGCGGCGAAGATCGACGAGGACGAGACGCCGGAGAACGAGGCCGAAGCGATCGTTGCCGAGGAACGCGCGGCGATGCCGGCGGCCGAGGGCGATATCGTGCTCGACGACGGCACCGGTCCCGACACGATCAGCGAAGGGGATGTCGAGGAATGACGCCAGCCACCGCGTTCAAGGTGCTGACCGCCGAGCAGATGGCGGCGCTGGAGGCCGATGGCAGCTTTGCCGGCGCGCCGGTCGATCTGGCAGACGGCTATGTCCATCTATCGACCTTCGAGCAGTTAACTGAAACGGTCGACAAGCATTTCGCCGGGCAGGACGACCTGCATGTGGCGGAAGTCGATCTGGCGGCGTTGGGTGATGCGGTGAAGTGGGAGGAGTCGCGTGGCGGTCAGTTGTTCCCGCACCTCTATGCTCCACTGCCGCTCAACGCGGTGGTGGCGTATGGGCCGCTGCACCGGGATGAGGACGGCAAGGTGAAGCGGCCAATCACGGGCTGAAGGTCTTTCCCCGCCTGCGGGGAGGGGGACCGTCGCCGAGGCGATGGTGCAGGGGAATGCCCGCGAACGCTACCGTTCCGTATGGGGATACCCGCCTCCACCATGCTGCGAATGGTCCCCCTCCCCGTGCCGGGGAGGGTCTAGGCGTACAGCTCGATCACCTCCGCCCCCTGCCCGACCGCTTCGAGCAGCAACGTCCGGTGGCAATGCGCCGGCTCCCGCTCGAAGCATAGCAGCGCCGACGGCATCTCCGCCGCCAGGTCCAGCATGATCGCGGCCTGTGCCTGAGCCTCGGGCAGTTCGAGCTGCTCGTCATAGACCGCGCGCAACGTAGCGACGTCGCCCTTCTTCGCCGCGTCGCGCCCACGTTTCGGCGTGCCGAGCGCCTTCAGATGGACATAATCGATGTCGTGCGTCGCGAGTTCGGCGGCGAGCGACGACTTCGAAAAGCCGGGTCGGCGCGACAGTGGTAGCGCACGCACATCGATGACCCGGCGAACCCCGGCAGTCTGCAACGCCGCGACGAATTCCGCCATGGTCACCGCTTCATAGCCGATCGTGTAGATTTTCATGCGTTCATCCCGTCGTGCCGGCACCCTGTCCATAAAACGATGGTCCGCGGCGTACGTTCATTGCCCGTTATCGTTGATCGGCCTAGACGCCTGCCATGCAATATGACGTTCACATCATCGGCGGTGGCCTCGCCGGTTCCGAAGCCGCATGGCAGTTGGCGGAGGCCGGCGCCAAGGTCCGCCTGTCGGAAATGCGTGGCGGCGGCGACAACACGCCTGCGCATCAGGGCAACGACCTGGCCGAACTGGTCTGTTCCAACAGCTTCCGCTCCGACGATGCCGAATCGAATGCGGTCGGGCTGCTGCATGCCGAGATGCGCGCGCTGGGATCGCTCATCATGGCGAAGGGCGACGAGCACAAGGTCCCGGCGGGGTCGGCGCTGGCCGTGGATCGCGACGGCTTCTCGGCGGGAGTGACTGCCGCGCTGGAAGCGCATCCCAACATCACCATCGTCCGCGAACGGGTCGATACCCTACCCGATGCCGGCATGACGATCGTCGCCACCGGCCCACTGACTGCCCCCGCGTTGGCCGGTGATATCGGCGGCGCGACCGGAGCCGAGGCGCTCGCCTTCTTCGACGCCATCGCCCCGATCGTCCATTTCGATTCGATCGACATGGAACAGGCATGGTTCCAGAGCCGCTGGAACAAGGGCGACGGCAAGGACTACATCAACTGCGCGATGAACCGCGAACAGTATGAAGCCTTCCACGCCGGCCTGCTAGCGGGCGAGAAGGCCGAGTTCCGCGAATGGGAGAATGTGCCCTATTTCGAAGGCTGCATGCCGATCGAAGTCATGGCGGAACGCGGCCTCGACACGCTGCGCTTCGGCCCGATGAAGCCGGTCGGGTTGGATGATCCGCGTACCGGGCGTTGGCCGCATGCTGTTGTTCAACTTCGGCAGGACAATGCCACCGGTACGTTGTGGAACATCGTCGGGTTTCAGACCAAGCTGAAGCATGGCGAGCAGGTGCGGTTGTTCCGGACGATCCCGGGCCTGGAGAATGCCGAGTTCGCGCGACTGGGCGGGCTGCACCGCAATACCTTTATCCGCTCGCCCGAGCTGCTCGACCCGACGCTCCGGCTGAAGACCCGCCCGCATTTGCGTTTTGCGGGGCAGATGACGGGATGCGAAGGCTATGTCGAAAGCGCGGCGGTCGGGCTGATGGCGGGCCGTTTCGCCGCGGCCGAACTGGCCGGCAAGGAACTGGCCCCGCCGCCGGTCGAGACGGCGATGGGCGCGTTGCTGCACCACATCACCGGGGCGGCGGTCGCGGAAACCTATCAGCCGATGAACGTCAATTTCGGGCTGATGCCGCCGATCCCCGGCCGGACCAAGAAAGCCGATCGCAAGAAGATGTATACCGCCCGCGCCCGCGATGCGTTCGGGGAATGGGCGGCGGCGGCGCTCTAACGCTGGGTCAGGTTGAGGGCGAGGAAACTCGCCCCCGCCCCCAGCATCAGCAGCCCGATCCCGCCGATCGCGCCATAGACCGGCCCCCAGGCGGCGAAGGCCGTGACGAAGGTCAGCGCCACCAGCACCCATCCGCCGCGCCGCCGCCAGACGATGCCGATGCCGTCCCAGCGATGCTGGTGCCGGTCACTGGCGAGCGCGAGCAGAGCGAACGCGCCGAGCGCGATGAGGAGTGCGAGAGCGATCATTCGGCTGGCGCCAGATTGGAGGGAAGGATAGCGGCATTGCGGGCGGTCCGCCGGGCCTTCGGACGATAGCGATGCACCCGCCACGCGGCGAAGCCGAACCCGGCACCAAGGGCGAGGAAGGTCAGGTCGGCGCCGGCCAATGCCCAGTCGCCCGATCCGATCGTCGCGAACAGCCCGGTGCGCAAGGCGACGATGTTGTATAGCGGCAACGCGATCAGCAGCGCCGCCTGCAACGCCAGCAACTCGACCCATGCGCGTGCGGGCCGGCGTGCCAGCGAGTAGAGGAAGATTGCCGCCCATCCGGCAAACATCGCGTTGATCTCCGCATCGGCACGTGCGGCGAGGCTGGTCGGCAACAGGCGATTGGCCCAGAGATAGATCGTCATCGCCAGCGGAAATCCAGCGACGAAGCCGATATTCAGCCGCTCGACCACGCGGAAGCCGAAAGGCGGTCGGGCCGGGTTCGGCAGGCGCTCCCGCCGCTTGACCGTCCACAACACCAACCCGCTGGCGACCATCAGCGAGCCGGCGATGCCGCACAGGAAATACAGCCAGCGCATCGGGTAATCGCCGAACCGGCCGGCGTGCAGCCCGACCATCACGCCCTGCGTCTCCACCGCGCCGCCCGGTGGCGGGGCCTGCCACAACATGCGGCCGGTCACACCGTCATAGGCGATGCTGGGGCTGCGCGCCGACAGCATCGACGTGCCCGAACGGGTCAGCGAAATGCGCGCAGCGGCGTCGCCGGGGTTGAGGACGGTGACATAGCCCGCCGTTCCGCCCATGCGACGTTCGGCATCGCGGATCACGCTGACCAGATCGGTCAGCGGCGCGGGGCGCCCCGTCCGCTCGACCGCCGGTGCTTCGGGGAAGACCGCAGCGTACAGCTTTGATTCGTCGCTGTAATTGGCGACGATCGCCCAGGGCATCAGCATCGCGATCAGCGTGACGAGGCCGGTATAGGTGATCATCAGGTGGAACGGCAGCGCGAGGACGGCGGTTGCATTATGCCCGTCCAGCCAGGATCGCTGCCCCTTGCCGCGTCGCAGAGTGAAGAAGTCGCGGAATATCTTCTTGTGGGTCACGATGCCGGTGAAGATCGCGACCAGCATGAACATCGCGGCGATGCCGACGATCCAGCGGGCCCAGAAGACCGGCATATAATGCAGGTCGAAATGGAAGCGGTAGAAGAAGTCGCCGCCGCGCGTCTCGCGCGCCGTCCCCTCCTGCCCGTCGCTGCCGATAAAGGCGCGGGTGTCACGCCGCCCGCGTCGACGACCTTCCTCGCCGGGCTTGGCCTGCGGCACCCAGAACAGATCGGCGCCGGCGCTTTGCGTCGTCGGCACGGTGATGAACCAGCTCTGTGCGTCGGGCGCCTTGCGTGACAGGAACGCGACGGCCCCCTCCACGACCCGATCGCGATCATCGATCCGGCTGAGTTCCGGCCGCGCCCAGCGGTTCAGCGCTTCGCGCCAATAGGCCGACGTGCCGGCGACGAACACCGCAAACAGCAGCCAGCCGAGCAGCAGCCCCGACCAGGTATGCAGCGTCGATTGCGACTGACGAAATCCCTTGCTCATATCCGTCCCCAGACCGCGATCGATCCCCAGCAGATTCCGCCGGCCACTGCCCCCGCGACGACCAAGGTCCACAGCGCGCGCCAGCCGCTGCGCGCGGCATAGGCCCACATCGCCGCCAGCGCGCACAGGACCAGCGCGATCAACGCAGCGGCGATCGTCGCCTGTACCGGATCACCGGGCAGGATGCGGGCGAGCGCCATCGACCATAGGCTCGCCACCGCATAGCCGACCGGCAGCGCAGCGATCAGCCGCAACGCATTGTCGCCGACCCGCCGCCACAGGACATGGCGCACCTGCCCGGCGGCACTCATGGCAAGGTTGCCCGGATGCTGGCAAATACGGTCCGCGGTGCGCCGTAATAATTGCCTCGTCCGGTCGACGAGATGCGGGCGTAATAGCTGCGGTCGAACAGGTTGTTGACGTTGATGGCGAGCGAGAGATTATCGTTGATACGATAGCCGGCCCGGACATCGGCAACGGCATAGGCCCCCTGCCGGACGATGCTGGAGCGCGTGCGCAGCGTGCCGTTGGCATTGTAGAATGCCGGATTTCCGGCCCAGGTCGAATCGAACCACGTCACCCCCGCGCCGATGCTGGCGCCGGCAAGCGGTCCGTCGACCGGTTCGTAGTTGGTGAAGAGCTTCACCATATTCTCCGGAATCACCGGCAGCAGGCTAAGGCCCTCCAGCACGGGGTTGGCGTCCTCCAGATATTCGGTCCTGGTATAGCTGTAACCGCCATTGATCCGCCAGCCGGGCAGGATTTCGCCACTCGCCTCCGCCTCCACGCCGCGCGCGCGGACCTTGCCGATCTGATAGACGATCGTGTCGAGGTTGGGATCGTTGAAGACGCGGTTCTTCTGCGTGATCTGGTACACCGCCGCCGACAGCAGCAGGCGCTTGTCCATCAGCGAGAGCTTGCTGCCCGCCTCATACTGTTCGCCGATCAGCGGTTCGAGCGCGCGACCGTCCGGACGGATACGCCCGCCGACCGGCGCCTGCGGCGTGAAGCTGTCGGCATAGCTGGCATAGAGGTTGAGGTCGCGGGTGACGTCCCACACCACCCCGGCATAGGGGGTGAAGCGTTCGTCGAAGCTGTAGGTAGAGGGCAGCCCCCGGACCAGTTGCCCCGAGATCAGCGTGATCGTGGTGTCCCACCACGTCATGCGGCCGCCGCCGACCAGCGTCAGCCCGGCCAGCGGGCTTAGTCGCAGCTGTCCGTACAGGCCATATTGCTCGACATCAGTCACGCTGCCGTTGACCGCCTTGCCGGTCGCCAGCGTATAGGGATCGAGATCGGGCTCGGTCGGCGATACCGGATCGTACACGTTGATCGTCGCATAGTTCGAACGACGCGCACTGGCCGACGTCGACGTGCTCGCCTGATAGTCCGCGCCGAGGATCAGCGTCTGTTCGCGCCCGAAGGCAGGAAAGCTCCCTACCCCGTTGAAATCGAACGAGCGCGTCTGCATCGTGCTGTCGCCGCGATAGGCGATATGGCTGGTGACGCCGTTGGTTGGCGTGACCGGCTGGTTGCCGATATAGCTGTACACGTCGATGCGATCGACGTCGCTCAACAGCCCCGTCGCACGCAGTGTCCAGCGGTCGCTGACGCGGTGGGCCAGTTCGACGAAGCCCGACCAGCTTTCCGAGCGGAAGCGGTTCCAGTCCGCGCCGAGATAGGTCGACCGCGCCACGTCGAGCAGCCGCCCTTCGCTGCCATCCGCGCCGCCGATGATGCCGGGCAGGCCCGACTGGATCGCGGGCTTGAACAGGTCGTAATTGCCGCCGACGGTCAGCGTCGTGTTGTCGCCGATCCGGGTGTCGGCGACACCGAACGCCGCGAAGCGGTAACGGTGCGCCACGTCGAAGAACTGATCCTGATCCTGGACCATCGCGCCCAGACGAATGCCCGACACCGGATCGAGCGGCGTCGAGACATCGACCTCCCCCCGGAAATTCCGGAAGCTGCCATAGCCCGCCAGCGCACTAACGCGACGTTCGTCGAGCGGACGCTTGCGCACCAGGTTGATGCTGCCGGCCGGATTGCCGGCGCCGCTGAACAGCCCCGCCGGGCCGCGCAGCACCTCTACCCGGTCGTAGAGGAAAAGGTCGGGCACCACCGCCGGAAAGCCGAAGGCAAAGGTCGGTACGCCGTCGACCAGATAGTTGTTGATGGTGAAACCGCGAGACAGATAGGACGGGTCCTCGCTGCTGATCCCGGTGATGGTGACGCCGTTGGTGGCGGTCAGCGCGTCTTCCAGCGTGAACAGGTTGCGTTGCTGGATCAGTTCCTGATCGATCACGGTGATGGTGTTCGGCACATCCTTCAGCGGGGTGACCGTCTTGCCAACGGCCTGCCCATAGCTTTTGCCAACGACGATGATCTCCTCACCGCGCTGATCCTCCGCATCGTCCTCTGCCGCCCGTTCGCTCGACACCGGTTCCGCCCATGCCGGCAGCGCGGGAAGACACAGCGCGGCAAGCCCCATCAGCGCGCGCGATCGTACCGAATGCTTCACCCCAACCCCTTTTGCGACTCGCTTTCAATATCGCCATTCTCTATCGGCCCATTTTGGACAATGCAACGCTATTGCGACCTAATCGCATTATTACTATGCAGATCGGGCAGAACAGGAGAGAATTGATGCGACGTTTGGCCCTGATGATCGCGCTGGTAGCGCCGGCAACGGCGAACGCGCATGAGGTGTGGGTGGAGCGCGACGGCAACGGCCCGGCGCGCATCTATCTGGGTGAACCGGCCGAAGCGATGCCCGCCGGCGGCGATCCGGAGTTCAAGAACCTGACTGCGCCCAAGATCGTGGGTCAGGCCAATGTGCCGCTGGTACGTCGCGCAGGGTATATCGAAGCGGCGGTCGCGCCTGGCGACGTGCGCGTCACCGACGATTCGGTTTTCCAGCCTTGGGGCGAGGCCGGAGCGAAGGAAGGCGTAGTCTATTACGCCCGCGCCGGTCGCAGCGAGACGGGCACGCGCATGACCTATGAGATCGCGCCGTTGTCCGCCGGTGCGAACCGCTTCGCCCTGCTCCACAACGGCAAGCCGGTGGCCAGCGCCAAGATGACGCTGATTGCGCCCGACCGGAAGAGCGTGGAGCTGACCGCCGGTGCCGATGGCGCGGTGGACGTCCCCGTTGCCGGCAAGGGCCGCTATCTGCTGAACAGCGCACAGGTCGAAACCGGCCGCCTGCGGGTCGCGGGCGGCCCGGTCGACAAGCTGCATCACATTGCCACGACCACATTCGTCGTACCGTGATGCGGATGGCGGCGGGGCGCCTGCCCCGCCGCCTACCCGTCAGCGGACCGGCAGCGTGAACGGCGCGGCTGGCAGGTCGGCGCCATCGAACAGGTTGACGAACGGCGCGTCGGACCAGGCATAGCGGATCGTCGTCACCTCCGGCCGGTTGGCACCGGGCAGCACGATCGCGTCGCCCTGTACCATCCCGTCGACGAAGCTGCACATGGTCCCGGCGCACCGTTCGAACCCGATCGCCGAAGCGCCGCCATAGCGTTGCAGCCCGCCGGTCACATTGCGGAAGCGGACGACGATATCGCCGGCTTGCCGCACCGCCTCCACCGCCTCCGGTCCGCTGCGAAAGCCCGGCTGACGATAGGCGACGACACGGGCGAGTCGGGCGAGGCGTTCGCCCACGACCTTCTTCTGCGCCGGGTGGATGTCGAACCGGTCGCCGACGTCCAGCGTCACGCCCAGGCCGGCATGGGCGTCGGCCGCGACCGCCTCCGCCTGTGCCTGGCGCAGCGCCGCCCAGTCCGAATCGACCGGTACGGTCTGCGGCTTGCCAAAGGCGGTCAGCTGCACGACGAAGAAGGGCAGGTCCGGCTGGGCGAAGGTTCGCCGCCAATCCGCCATCAGCGTCGTCAGCAGCCCGCGATAGGCCCTCGCCTCGCCGGCGTTCGATTCCCCCTGATACCATGCGGCGAGCTTCAGCCCGTAGCCGGCGAGCGGAGCGATCATCCCGTTGTAGAGCGTCGTCAGGCTGTTCGGGACTTCCCAAGGCGCGGGCGGCACCTGCACATTCCCGATCCGGCTGCCGATCCGGTAGCGCCACGGACCGTTGAGCGGCACCGTGCCGCCATCGCCAAGGCCGATGGCGCGGTTGCCGGCGTTGGTGATCGCCATCCGCCCGTTCGCGCCGACCACGCGGACCGCGACGACGTTGCGCCCGGCCTTCAGCGTGCCGGACGGAAATTCGTAATTGCGCCAGACCCAGTCGACGCTGCCGCCGCCGACATAGCGGCCGTTGATATAGGTTTCGTCGAACTTGCCGATCGGTCCCAGCTGGATCCGCCGGGCCGCCGCGGCCTGTTCGGGCGTCAGGTCGATGGTCGTGCGCAACCACACGACGCCTTCAAGGCCGGCGCGGTCGGCCGCGGGCAGTTGCCCGTCATCCGCGGGAAGCGTCGCCCAGCCGCTATCGTCGAACGTTGCAGCGCGGAACGCCCGCTCCTTCTTTGCCGCCGGATCGAACCCATCCCAGATCGCCTCCCGCCGGGCGCCCTCCCGCGCGACCGCCGCCGCCGGATCGGAGCCGAAGGTCGCCACGCTCGCCAGCCGGTCGGCAAAGCCCGGCAGCTTGCCGAGCGACGGCGCGCTGATCCAGCTTTCGATCCGCGTGCCGCCCCATTCGGAGGCGATGAAGCCCATCGGCACCTGTTCGGTCGTACGCAGCGATCGGGCCATGAAATAGCAGACTGCCGACGCATCGCTGACGGTTTCCGGCGACACCGCCTTCCACTGCGCCCGCGCAGGCAGTTCGGCGGCGGGTGCCGGCACGCTGACGTCCGGAATGGTGGTGAAGCGCAACTGGGCGTCGTTCGCCGACGGAATGACCTCCAGCCCAGTCGCATGACTAACCTGGAATTCCATGTTCGACTGGCCACCGCACAGGAAGACGTCGCCGACCAGCACGTCGGACAGCTGCTGCGCCGGTGCACCCGCCGTCCCGCCGACGCTCAGCGTATAAGGACCGCCCGCGTGCATCGCCGGCAAGGTCGCACGCCACTTGCCGTCCTTGGCGGCGACGGCAGTGACGCTGCGATCGGCCAGTCGGACGGTCACTTTTTCGCCCGGCGTGGCATCGCCCCAGACCGTGATCGGCCGATCACGCTGCAGGACGGCATGATCGCCGAAGATATTCGCCAAGCTGGGCGCGGTTGCCTGCGCCCATGCCGGCGCGCTTCCCGCCAGCAACGCGGCCGTCAGACCCGCCGCCCATCCCATGACCGAACGCATAGCCTCTCCCCGATTCGCGTGTGAGCGCTACCATGGCAAAGGCCGCGAAGCTGCGCCAGCCACCGCGCGTACGGATCGGGTCGGCGATCAGCCCATCGCCGAGCGGGTATCCTCCAGCGCCAGCGTCACCAGAGCGTTCATCGCGTCTTCCGCCGCCCGTGCGTCGCCCGCCACGATGGCGTCGAACACCCGCGCGTGATCGGGGACCGGGTCGCGCGGCAGCGCGCGCTGCCGCTGTTTGAACTGCGTCGTCCAGTTCACTGCCGCGCCGATACTGGCGCTCAGCGCCACGAACGTCTCGTTATGGGTGGCGAAGATCAGCGCATCGTGGAAATCGCGGTCCGCCGCCCGACCGGCTTCGGTCGCGAGGGTATGGCGACGCATGCCGGCCAGCGCAGTCTTCAGCGCCTTGATGTCGTCCTTGTCACGCCGTTCGGCCGCCAGTCGCGCCACCGCCGGCTCGACGACCGAGCGCAGTTCGAACAGCCCGCGGACAAAGGCGATGTTCGGTTCCCCCTCGAACGCCCACGCCAAGACCATCGGGTCGAGGAAGTTCCAGCGGCGGCGCGGCAGGACGCGGGTGCCGATCTTCGGACGGCTTTCGACTAGCCCCTTGGCGGTCAGCACCTGCACCGCCTCGCGATAGGCGCTGCGCGACACGTCGAGCGCCTCGGCATTGGCAACTTCGCCGGTCAGCAATTCCCCCGGCGCGATCCGGCCGGACACGATTGCCGTGCCGAGATAATGCGCGACTGCCCCGCGGAGGCGTCGCCCCGATCCCTTGCGCGACGATCCGGCGTGATCGCCCAACGCACCGGTCGTCTCGGCGGCGACGATGTCTTCTTCCTCCAATGCGCTGTCCGTGTTCACGTCGTTTCCTTCGTCCTCGGCTTCGATCCGCATCGAGCACCCGATGTCGCCATCGTATTGTATAACCAATATTGAGCGGGCATTTGCGCGCGCCAGTGAAGCGATACGCTAGGCACGGCGGGAGCCGTCGTCAAACCGTGCTTCGATGCTCCACCGGGACGAACTTGCCCGATGGCCGGGGCAGACGACCAAGCGCTGTGGATAATAGCCGTTGACCGCAATTTCTTCCATCAATACCCAGACTAATAGCGGGCAAACAGACACCGTCGTCAGGAGAGAAGATGCGGGGCGGGACGATGACGGGCGTGGCCGTGCTGGCCATGGCATTGGCGGCGGGCGGCCCCGCTTCGGCGCAGGTCTGGCGATCGGACCAGGGCGATGGCACCTATCGCAACCCGTTGCTGTTCGCCGATTATCCGGATCCCGACATCATCCGGGTCGGCAGCGATTATTACTTCGTCACGACGACCTTTGCCAACGCGCCGGGGCTGACGCTGCTGCATTCGAAGGACCTCGTAAACTGGCGGCTGTTCAGCCATGTCGTGCCCCGGCTGGACGATCGTCCCGATTATCGGCTGGACAATGGCAAAGACGCCTATCGGCGGGGACTGTTCGCCGCCAGCCTGCGGTATCACGATGGGACGTTCTATGTGGCCGTGACGCCGGTCGGGCAGAACACGCGCATCTATCGTTCGCGCGATCCACGCGGCCCATGGGTGATGAACGAACTGGACCGGGAGGCATTCGACCCCGGCCTTTTCATCGAACCCGATGGCACCGCCTATATCGCGACCGCGATCGGTTCGGACGGCACCATCCGCCTGCTGAAGCTCGACCCCGGCCTGCGTCGCGTCGTCGACGACCGCAAGGTTCATTACAACGCCGGGGCCGAGGGGTCGAAGATCATCCGGCGCGGGCAATATTATTATCTGTTCAACGCGATCCCCCGGCGGCTGGGGCTGACCGTGTCGCGCGCCCACAGCCTGTACGGCCCATGGGAAACCCGGCCGCAGGTCGACGATCGCAGCGGCGGGCATCAGGGGGCGCTGGTCGATACCGCCGACGGCAAATGGGTCGGGTTCGTCATGCTCGACGCCGGGTCGATCGGACGGACGACGAACCTCAGTCCCGTCTTCTGGCAGGACGACTGGCCGGTCTGGGGCACGCCCGACGCACCGGGCCGCGTGCCGGAGCGGGCGGCCAAGCCGATTGCGGGGTTCCCCTTTGCCGAACCGGCGACGTCCGACGACTTTTCCTCGGCGAAACTGGGGCAGCAATGGCAATGGAACCATAATCCTGACGACACACGCTGGTCGCTGACCCAGCGGCCCGGCTTCCTTCGGCTGCGCCCGACCCGGGCGGACGGCCTCTGGCGGGCGCGCAACACGCTGACGCAGAAGGCGCAGGGTCCGCGCAGCCGGGCGGAGGTGAAGCTGGACATTAGCGGTATCGCGGCCGGCGACCGCTGCGGCTTCGGGACGTTCGGCCAATATAGCGCGACACTCGCCGTCAGCCGCGACGATCGCGGTGCCGCCCGGCTGGCGATGGACGTGATCGAAAGTACCGAGACGGGGCCGGTGGTCAAGGATCGGGCACCGCCGATAGCCTTTGCCGGGTCGACCCTGTGGATCGGTCTCGACCTCGATTTCACTACCGACCAAGGCCGTCTGTCGTACAGTCGCGACGGGAAGCGTTGGGTGGCGGCGGGCGGGGCGTTCCCCCTCGCCTTCGCGTGGCGGACCGGCACCTTCCAGGGGCAGCAGATGGTACTGTCCTGCTACAACGCCAAGCCGGGTAACGGCTATCTCGACATCGACCGCTTCACGCTGCGCGCGGCGCGGTGAGCGACTTCCTTCCACGACTGACCGGAGCAACCGACGTGGCATCAGACATTACCCGCCGCAGCCTTCTCGTCGGCGCCGCCACCGTTCCGGTTCTCGCCGGGTCCGTCGGCGCGACGGCAGCGCCCCGGGAGAAGCCGAAGCTGGCGCAGACACCGCCGATGGGCTGGAACAGCTGGAACAGCTTCGCGACGACCATCACCGAAGCGCAGGCGATGGAAACCGCCACGATCATGCGCGACCGGTTGTTGCCGGCGGGCTATTCGATCTTCACCATCGACATCCAGTGGTACGAACCGGGTGCGACCGGCTATGCCTATCGCGCGGATGCAGTGCCGGTGCTGGATGCGTATGGCCGGCTGCAACCCGATCCCAAGCGCTTCCCGTCCGCAGCCGATGGCCGGGGCTTTCGATCGATCGCCGACCGGGTGCACGCGATGGGGCTGCAATTCGGCATCCATTTGATGCGCGGCATCCCGCGCGAAGCGGTACGGCGCAACCTCCCGATCCTGGGCACCCGGTATCGCGCGCAGGACATTGCCGACCAAACCAGTATCTGTTCGTGGAACAGCGACATGTACGGCGTCGACATGCGCCATCCCGCTGCGCAGGCCTATTACGACAGCGTGTTCGCGCAATATGCCGACTGGGGCGTCGATCTGGTCAAAATGGACGATATGAGCCGTCCCTATGACTCGCACGCGCCGGAGATCGAGGGGGCGGCAAAGGCGATCGGCCGTTCCGGCCGCCCGATCCTGCTGAGCCTGTCGCCGGGCGAAACCCCGCTCGCCAGTGCCGACCATGTCTGGGCGCATGCGCAGATGTGGCGGATCAGCGACGATTTCTGGGACGAATGGCCACTGCTCGACGCGCAGTTCGTCCGCCTGGAGAATTGGCAGCGTTTCGCGGGGCCCGGGGGCTGGCCCGATGCCGACATGCTGCCGCTCGGCCGACTGGCACTAGGGCAGCGCGACACCAAGTTCACGCCGGCCGAACAGCGTACGCTGATGACGCTGTGGTCGATTGCCCGGTCGCCGCTCATCATGGGCGGCGACCTGCGCCATCTCGACGCGGCCACGCTCGACCTGCTGACCAATCCGGAGGTCATCGCCGTCAACCAGAGCAGTTCGGCCAACCGCCCCCTGCATGTCCAGGACGGCATGCGCGCCTGGACCGCACGCAGTCCAACCGGGTCGACCTATCTCGCGCTGTTCAATCCGGGCGACAAGCCGTCGCGGCCGGGCGTCGACCTGCGCTGGCTCGACCTGCGCGAGTCGGTGCGGGTGCGCGACCTGTGGGCCCGGCGGGACATCGGGACGGTTGCCGACCGGGTCGAGGCCGACGTGCCGCCGCATGGCGCCGCGCTGTTCCGCCTTGACCGCGCCTGAACTCCTGCCAACGAAAGAGCGATCGATGTTCCGCACCCTGATGACCGGCCTGCTGCTGACCGCTAGCATCGGCACCGCCATGGCCGAGCCAGCCCGGTTCAGCCGCTTCACCTATGACGGCCGCAGCGTCGAGCGCGCCACGCCGGGTCCGAACCAGTATCGCAACCCGATCCTGTCGGGCTATTATCCCGATCCGTCGGTGATCCGGGTGGGCGACGACTATTATCTCGCTTTGTCGTCCTTCGCCCATTATCCAGGCCTGCCGATCTTCCATTCGCGCGACCTGGTGAACTGGACGCAGATCGCCAACGCGATCGACCGGCCCGAACAGCTGGATTTCAGCGGGCGGCGGGTGTCCGAAGCGGTCTTCGCACCGGACATCAGCTACCACGATGGCACCTTTTACATCGTCAACACCTGCGTCCAGTGTCGCGGCAACTTCGTCATCACCGCCAAGGACCCTAAGGGCCCGTGGTCGAACCCGATTTGGCTGCCGTTCGAGGGCATCGACCCATCGATCTATTGGGAGAACGACCGAGCCTATATCGTCAACAACCGCGCACCGAACGAACCGCCGCGCTATGACGGCCACCGTGCGATCTGGATCCAGGAATATGACTGGCGCGCGGGCAAGATGGTGGGTGAATCGACCCAACTCATCAATGGCGGCGTCGACCTGTCGAAGAAGCCGGTGTGGATCGAAGGACCGCATATCTTCCGGAAGGACGGCTGGTATTATCTGACCGCGGCCGAAGGCGGGACGAGCGTCAATCATTCGCAGGTCGTGTTCCGGTCGAAGGAACTGCGTGGGCCGTTCGTGCCGTGGAGCGGCAATCCGATCCTGACGCAGCGCGACCTGCCGAACGATCGCGCCGACCCGATCTCGGCAGCGGGCCATGCGGAGCTGGTGCAGACGCAGAATGGCGACTGGTGGGCGACCTTCCTCGCGGTGCGACCGTATGGCGACGACTATTATAATATCGGGCGCGAGACGTTCCTGCTGCCGGTAACGTGGAAGGATGGCTGGCCGACGATCCTGCCTGCCGGACAGCGCGTACCGTTCGTCGCCGATCGCCCCAAACTGCCGAGCCAGCCTGCGCCGAAGCTGCCGACCAGCGGCGATTTCGGCTATGTCGACGAGTTCGATGGTTCGAAGCTCGCGATGCAGTGGATCGGCGTCCGCACGCCCAAGGCCCCCGTCTATCGCCTTGCCGGCGGCGACCTGCTGATCGATGGCGGTGCGGCGATCGGCGACCAGAATGGCGTGCCCGGCTTTGTCGGACGGCGTCAGCAGCATCATATCGCGACGATGGCGACGACCGTCCGCTTCTCGCCGCGTCGGGACGGCGACCGCGCCGGGCTGGTCGCGATGCAGAGCGACGAAAGCTATCTGTTCTTCGGCATTACCCGCCTCGCCGGCAAGCCGGTGATCGCGCTCTACACCCGCGCCAAGGGCACCGAGCAGCTGGTGGCGAGCGCACCGCTTACCGGCACGGGTCCCGTCACGCTGACGCTGCGCGCGGATCGCGGGACGATGGCGGTCGATTATGCAATCGGTGGCAAGCGCACTACGCTGGTCAAGGATGTCGATATCCGCTTCCTCAGCACGCGCATGGCGGGAGGGTTCACGGGTACGGTCGTCGGCCCCTACGCCTACCAACGATAAGCCGACAAAGAAAACCCCGCCAAGTCGCATGACCTGGCGGGGTTTTCCATGGCGCACCCGGAACGATTCGAACGTCCGACCCTCAGATTCGTAGTCTGATGCTCTATCCAGCTGAGCTACGGGTGCCCGGTGGAGGCCGCCTGTTAGAGAGGCTTTTCCGGTCTGGCAAGTCGGTTCGGCAGGGAAATTTCATGCCGCCGAACGTCATGCCGTCCGGACAAAGAAAACCCCGCCAAGTCGCATGACATGGCGGGGTTTTCCATGGCGCACCCGGAACGATTCGAACGTCCGACCCTCAGATTCGTAGTCTGATGCTCTATCCAGCTGAGCTACGGGTGCCCGGTGGAGGTCGCCTGCTACAGGCCACCTCCCCGGCTGGCAACCCCGTTGTGTCAATTTTTTTGCATGGGTATCGGTGGGCCATGACCCGCTCCGCGATCCCGCTCGTCCTGCCCGCCGCCCTGTTGTCGGCCTGCGCCGCGCCGGCGGGGGATTATCCCTCGCTGCTGCCGCGCCCGATCGAAAAGATCAGCCTGGCCGAACCGGTTCGCCCGGTCCCGGTGGCGACGCCCGACGCCGCGCTCGACGCCAAGATCGCGACGCTGACCCGCGAGGTCACCGGCGCGAAAAGCGCCTTCGATGCGGCGGCGGCCCGGGTAGGGAAGACCGTCAATGCCGCCGCGGGCACCGCGGAGGGCAGCGAGCGCTGGCTGGGCGCGCAGGTGGCGCTCGCCGAACTGGACGTCGCACGGACGGCGATCGACGTGCCGCTGGCCGAACTCGAACGCCTAGCGATCGATCGGGCGGCGGCCGGCGCCCCGCCCTACCCGGCGCTTGATGCCGCACTGGCCAAGGCGAACGCCGCCTCGACCGAACAGCGCGCCACCATTGCGTCGCTCAACGCACGCCTCAAATAACTATTGCAGCGCGCGCAGGACCGGCAGGATCGACGCATAGTCGTCGGTCCATGGCGCGGTGTCGGTCACTGGCAACGGTTCCCAATCCCCACCCGACGTCAGCAGCGTGCCCAGCACTTCCGGATCGCGGGTCAGCGCGATCCACAGCGAACCGGTTTCGGCCGGGTCGGATGATTTGGGCTGATAGGGCAGCTGCGCCGCCATCCATCCACCCGCCGTCCGCGCGACGACCGGGCCCAGGTCGAGATAGCGGTTCGACACATGGACCAGCAGCAGCCCGCGCCGCCCGAGCACCCGGCCGTAAGTCTCGAACGCCTCGCGCGTCATCAGGTGCATCGGCACGGCGTCGGACGAAAAGGCGTCGAGCGCCAGCAGGTCGAGGTTGCCTGCCGGCTCCTGCGATAGGCTCAACCGCGCGTCGCCGACTACGATCTGCGCACTGGGTGCACAACGCCGCAGGAAGGTGAAGGCACCGGAGTCGCGCGCAATCCGCACTACGACCGGATCGATCTCATAGAAGCGCCAATGCTGTCCCGGCTGCGCATAGCAGGCGAGCGTCCCGGTCCCGAGGCCGACAATGCCGATCCGCGCCGCCGGGCCGTAGAGCGACGGGGCCGCGCGCAACGCCTCACCCACGCCCGAGCCCCGCACATAATAGGTCGTCGGCGTCCGTTCCCGCTCCGGCGACCCGGTCAGCTGGATACCGTGCAGCGTCGTGCCGTGCTGGAGTTCGTTGACGCCTTGCCCCCGCATGATCGTGTAGACGCCGAAATAGCTCCGCGTTCGCGCACCCGGCTCCAGCGACAACGCGATCGCGCGATAGCCGCCGAACAGGAACAGCGCGGCGGCAAGCGCGAAGACGAACGGCGCGCGCGCACCGATTGCGAACAGTCCGACCGCGACGATCCCGAAAAACGCGACCGCATCGGGCTTGGCGCCGAGCATCCCGCCGGGATTGGTCATACCCATGGCGACCAGCACGCCGATGATCAGGATCACCGCGACGCGCAGCTTCACCCCGCCCGTTTCCCACAGACGCTGGGTCGCCGGCAGCAGAAACGGCAGCGGCGCGAGCATGCCCGCGGCCAGGATCAGCAGCGGATATTCATAGGTCCAGTCGAACAGGACCGGCGCGATCAGCCCGGCGAATACCCCGCCCAACGCCCCGCCGACCGACATGGCGAGATAGAAGCCAGTCAACCGACCCGGCGCCGGCCGCAACGCATACATGTGCGCATGGAGCGTGACCGAGACCGCAAACAGCAGCATCAGCGCGGCCAGTGCACTGAGCAGCGGAAAGTCGTGATGCCCGCCGATCATCATCCCGCCGAACACGAGGATCGTGATCGGTGCGTAGCGAGCGATTGCATCGGCCAGCCCCCGCCGCGCGGCGAACGCCACGGTGAAGCTGAGCAGATACAGCCCCAGCGGCAATACCCACAGCAACGGCACTGCCACGATGTCGGTCGTCAGGAAGGTCGAGGTCGCGAGCATCAGTCCCGACGGCACCAGCGCCAGCACGATCCAGTGCAGCACGCGCCGCGTGCCCGGTGCTTCGCCCTTGTCCAGCGGGACCGCCTGTTCACGGCGATGCGGCAACAGCCATCCGCAGCCGATCACCAGCACGAACAGCAGCACATAGCCGATGCTCCAGCCCCAGCTCTGCGCCCGAACCGGCAGCAGAGGTTCGACCAGCAGCGGATTAGGCCAGCAGCCCGGCAAAGCTGCCGACATTCGACGCGGCATAGAGCGCATAGGGGTCGCGGCCGGGACAGACAAAGGCGAACCAGCGTTGCAGCAGCGGCGCCTGTGCCGACACGGCGAAGAACAGCGGGCCGATCGAGGCGGTCAGCAGCCACGGCGTCCACAGCGCCGGTTCTACCCCGGTCGGCGTCGGAGTCGAATTGACTCCGATCGGCAACCACACCGCCGCGCAGAGCAGGACGAGAATATGCACCGCCGCCTGCGCCTTGGGCATCAGCTTGCCGAGCAGATGGGCATAGGCATAGCCGCCGAGCAGCAGCGCCTGGTACACCAGCATCGCCGAATTCCACACCGCCGGCGCGCCGCCCAGCTGCGGCAACGCCATGCGCGCGACCATCGGCTGCACGAGGAACAGCAGGAACGATCCGGCGAGGATCGTGGTCATGAAGATCCAGCGGATTGGCCAGCCGGCGGTCCGGTCGGGTATCGTCACGGACGCGTCTTCCAATAGGTGATGTGGCGTTTCAACGGGCTGTCATCGGCGACGACCGGATGATCGAAATCCTCCTGCGGCGAACGGGTCATGCCGATCCGCTCCATCAACCCCCAGCTACGCGTGTTGGCAAGGACGGTGATCGCGCCGATCCGTTCGACCGGCAGATTGGCGAACCCCCAGGCAAGCGACGCTTCCGCCGCCTCACGCGCATAGCCCCGCCCCCAATGTTCCTTGCCGAACCGCCAGCCGATCTCGACCGAACCCTCCAGCGGCGTCCCCTCGGCACCCGGCTTCAACCCGCAAAAGCCCAGCATCCGACCGCTCGAACGGTCTTCGGCGACCCAGAAGCAGAAGCCGTGGCTCGCCATGTAGCCGTCCTGCCGCGCAATGGCGGCATCCACTTCCTCGCGGCTGAGCAGCGCCGGAAAATAGCGCATGACGTCCGGATCGGCGCAATGGGCGTAGAAGGTTTCGCGGTCACGGTCCTGCCACCGCCGCAGGACCAGTCGCCCGGTGTCGATCATGCGCCCAGCAGCCGGGCGGCATGGGCGGCATGATAGGTCAGCACCCCCGAACAGCCGGCACGCTTAAACGCCAGCAGTGTCTCCAGCACCATCGCATCGCGATCCGCCACGCCTGCCGCCACGCCGGCCTCGATCAGCGCATATTCGCCCGATACCTGATATGCGAACACTGGGACTTCGAACGCCGCCTTCACGCGGGTGATGATGTCGAGATAGGGTGACCCCGGTTTCACCATCACGCTGTCGGCGCCCTCGGCCAGGTCGAGCGCGACCTCGCGCAACGCTTCCTCGCTATTGGCCGGGTCCATCTGATAGGTCTTCTTGTCGCCCTTCAGCAGGCCATGGGTCCCGACCGCATCGCGGAACGGGCCGTAGAAGGCGCTGGCGTACTTGGCGGCGTAAGCCATTATCTGCACATTGGGATGGCCACCGCTTTCCAGCGCGTCGCGGATCGCGGCGACGCGGCCGTCCATCATGTCGGACGGCGCGACGATATCGCTGCCCGCCTCCGCCTGCACCAGCGCCTGCCGGACCAGCGCCTCCGACGTCACGTCGTTCAGCACATATCCCGATGCATCGACGATGCCGTCATGCCCATGCGAGGTGTAGGGGTCGAGCGCGACGTCGGTCAGCACGCCGACCTCCGGCACCGCATCCTTGATCGCCCGGATCGCGCGGCACATCAGATTGTCGGGATTGAACGCCTCCGCCCCATCGTCGCTACGAAGTTCGCGCGGCGTGTTCGGGAACAGCGCGACGACCGGAATGCCCAGATCGCGAGCTTCACGGGCACGATCGACAATGCCCGACAGGTTCCAGCGCGATACGCCGGGCAGCGCCTTGACCGGCTCCCCCTCACCCTCGGTCACGAACAGTGGCCAGATCAGGTCGGCGGGCGTCAGCAGGGTTTCGGCGTGGAGGCGGCGGCTCCATGCGGTGGCGCGGGTGCGGCGCAGGCGGAGCGCGGGATAAGCAGCGGACATGGCGCGACTTGTGGGCCATGGCGTCCGGGCGATCAACCCAAAGTCGCGTGGGTCCATTTTCGTTACGGAACGTTACCGACGCCATGAACCGCATCCGCACCGCCGCCATGATCGTCAACGCCCGGTCACGCAGCGGGCAGGACCAGTTCGCCCAGGCGTGCCACGCCTTGCAGGGCGCCGCGTTCGAGGTCGACGCCCATGCCGTCGAAGACCCCGATCAGCTCGTCCCGACGCTGAAGCGCGCGCTGGAGCGCAAGCCGGACATGGTGATCCTGGGCGGGGGTGACGGGACGATCAGCAGCCTGGTCGACTATCTGCTGGGGCACGACGTCGTTCTTGGCGTGCTGCCGCTCGGCACCGCCAACAGCTTCTGCCGGACGCTCGGTATCCCGCTCGACATTCCGGGTGCAGTGGAGGTGCTGAAGACAGGCCGGCCGCGCCGCATCGACCTCGGCATGATCGACGGCGATTACTTCGCCAATTGCGCCGCAATCGGCCTGTCGCCGCAGATCGCCAAGACCGTACCGCATGGCGTCAAGAAGCTGTTCGGGCGGGTCGGCTATCTCGCCTGGGCCTCGCTGCAATTCGCGAAGTTCCATCCGTTTGAGCTGATCGTCGGCCAGGGTGCTAGCGCCAAGCGGATGATGGCGACCGAGGTTCGCATCTCGAACGGGCGCTTTCATGGCGGCACCGAACTGGTCGAGGAAGCGCGGTTGGACAGCGGAGAGATCATCGTTCAGGTCGTGTGCGGCAAGGGCAAGCGCAGCTTGGCCCGCAACTGGGCGGCCGGCTTCTTCCGGCTCGACTCCCGCCGGGTGGATACCGTGACGTTCCACGGCCAGTCGCTCCGGATCGAGACCAACCCGCCGCTGCCGATCTCAATCGATGGCGAGGTGCTGGCGAAGACGCCGGTCATGGCGAAGATCGCGGCGGGGATCATCGAGGTGATGGCGCCGGTCGAAGAGTGACGTCGTCCCCGCGCAGGCGGGGACCCATAAGCGCTGACGCCAGCGATGGAACCGAACCGTCGCGTTTATGGATTCCCGCATTCGCGGGAATGACGAGCGGGTCGCCAACAAAAACCCCGTCATTCCGGCGAAGGCCGGAATCCATTGTGTCGGGCGCTCACGGCAGAAACGCCGCCGTCACCCCATCCATGGATTCCGGCCTCCGCCGGAATGACGAAGCACCTTAGCCCAGCCGCCCCAGCGCCGCGTGCAACCGTGCCGCCTCGGTCATCTTGTCGGCATGGTCCGCCCGCGCCTTTTCGACCGCTTCGGGCTTGGCGCGCTCCACGAAGCTCGCATTGCCCAGCCGCCCGGCGAGCGCATCGCGCTCCTTCTCCGCCGCCGCGATCGCCTTGGTCAGGCGGGCGCGTTCCGCATCGAGATCGATAACGTCGCCCAGCGGCAGGACGAAGGTCGCTTCGTCAACTACGATCTGCAACGCGCCACCGGCCGGCGCATCGCCCGCAACCGCATCGACCCGCGCTAGCCGCGCCAGCACCGCACCCTGTCGCGCCAACCGCTCGGCCGTCTCGCCCGAAGCATCGCGAACATGCAGCGACAGGCGCGCGCCCGGCGGCACGTTCAGCTCGGTCCGCGCCGCGCGGATTTCGCTCACCAGCCGGACCAGCCAGTCGATCTCCTCGCGTGCCGCCGGATCGATCGCCCGCGCATCCGCCATGGGCCAGCGGGCGACGAGCAGGTCGTTCGACCGTGCCCCAAGCGCGTGCCACAATTCTTCGGTGATGAACGGCATGAACGGGTGGAGCATGACCAATATCTGGTCGAGCACCCAACCGGCGACCGCGCGCGTTTCCTCGCCGCTCTCGGCCCCACCCTGCAACACCGGCTTGATCAGTTCGAGATACCAGTCGCAGAACCGGCTCCACGTGAACTGGTAGATCGTGTTCGCCGCACCGTCGAAGCGCAGATCGGCGAGCGCGAGGTCCAGCGCCTGCACCGTCTCGATCGTCTCGGCGATGATCCAGCGATTGACCGCCAGCTCGGCCCGGGGCGGCTCGATCGTCGTTGATGCGCCGATGCCGTTGGCCTGCGCAAAACGGGTCGCGTTCCACAGCTTCGTCGCGAAGTTGCGATAGCCCTCGACCCGCTTCTCATCCATCTTGATGTCGCGGCCCTGGCTCTCCATCGCCGCCATGAAGAAGCGCAGCGCGTCGGCGCCATAGCGATCGATCAGCCCGAGCGGATCGACGGTGTTGCCCTTCGACTTCGACATCTTGGCGCCATCGGCGGCACGGACGAGCCCGTGGAGGTACAGCGTCTTGAACGGCACCTCCTTCATGAAGTGGATGCCCTGCATCAACATCCGCGCGTCCCAGAAGAACAGGATGTCGAAGCCCGAAATCAGCACGTCGTTGCTGTAGCGCCCGCCAAGCGTCGGGTCGGTGTTCTCCGGCCAGCCTAGGGTCGCGAAGGGCCACAGCGCAGACGAGAACCAGGTGTCGAGGACGTCCTCGTCCTGCTTGAGCGCAACGCCTTCGCCCGCCTCGGCCTGCGCCGCTTCATAGGTCTCGGCGACGAACACCCGACCGTCATCGGCGAACCACGCGGGTATGCGATGCCCCCACCACAGCTGGCGCGACACGCACCAAGGCTGGATATTCTCCATCCAGTTGAAATAGGTCTTTTCCCACGATTTCGGCACGATCTTGACCGCGCCCGACCGCACCGCCTCGATCGCCGGCTGGGCCAACGTCTTGGCATCGACATACCATTGGTCGGTCAGCCACGGCTCGATCACCACGCCCGAACGGTCGCCGAACGGAGTCTGGATCGTGCGTGGCTCGGCGTCGTGTTCGGCGCCGTCCTTGTCGACATGCGGGATCAGGACGCCTTCGTCCTTCAGCCGCGCGACGACCGCCTTGCGCGCGTCGGCGGTCGACAGGCCGAGGAACGCGTCGGGGATCAGGCCGTCCGCGGTCTGGACGATGCGCGCCTTGGCATCGAGCATGTTGAGCATGTCGCGGGCCTCGAAGCCCGCGCGGCGGCCGACCTCGAAATCGTTGAAGTCATGGCCCGGCGTAATCTTCACCGCGCCCGACCCGAGCTCGGGGTCGGCATGTTCGTCGGCGAGGATCGGGATCAGGCGACCGGTGATCGGCAGGCGCACCTGCTTGCCGATCAGTGCGGTATACCGCGCGTCGTCGGGATGCACCGCGACCGCCATGTCGGCCAGCATCGTTTCGGGCCGCGTCGTCGCGACCTCAATGAAGCCTGATCCGTCGGCGAGCGGATAGCGCAGGCGCCAGAAGCTCCCTCTGACCTCGCGCGTCTCCACCTCGAGATCGCTGATCGCGGTGCCGAGGCCCGGGTCCCAGTTGACCAGCCGCTTGTCGCGATAAAGCAGGCCCTGCCGATGCAGCTCGACGAAGACCTTGAGCACGGCCTTCGAAAAGCCCTCGTCCATGGTGAAGCGTTCGTTGGCCCAATCCATCGAACAGCCCAGGCGCCGCAACTGCCCCGTGATCTGCCCGCCGCTTTCGGCCTTCCAGTCCCAGACCTTTTCGATGAAGGCGTCACGCGTGAAGTCGGTGCGCTTCTGCCCGGCCGCGTTCATCTGGCGTTCGACGACCATCTGCGTCGCGATGCCGGCATGGTCGGTGCCGACGACCCAGCGCGCGTCCTTGCCCTGCAACCGGGCATGACGGACCAGAATATCCTGCAGCGTATTGTCGAGCGCGTGGCCGATATGCAGGCTGCCCGTCACGTTGGGCGGCGGATTGACGATGGTCCACGGCGTCGCGTTCGGACGCTCGGGGCGGAACAGGCCGCATTGTTCCCAATGGGCATACCAGCGCGCTTCGATGGCGGCGGGGTCGAAAGTCTTGGGCAGTTCGCTCATGCACCGCCGCATGGCGCGGATGCGGCGGCGTTGCAAGAGAGTGGGGGCAAGAGAGCGGCGTTACTCGCGCCCGCTGATCCGGGCGATCTCGCGCGCGACCATCGATTCGACGATGCCGGGCAGCTGCGCATCGAGCCATTCGCGCAGCATCGGTCTGAGCATCTCGCGCACCAGCCCTTCGAGCGAATCGGAACCTGGCGTTTCCGGCTTCACGACCAGCCGCGACAGCTGGTCGAGCGCACCGCGGCTCGCCTCGGCGGCACGTTCCGACACGATCGACGGATCGACCTTCGGCGCGGGCGCGGCGGCGACGGGTTCGGGCTCCGGTTCGGGTGCACGGGCACGCTCGACACGCGGCGGTTCGGCGCGCATCGCCTCTGCCCGCATCGCGTCGACCCGCGACGGCGGAGGCGGCGGCGCGGCGACGCTCTGGTTCAGTTCCAGCACCTCGTCGCGGTCGTCGATGTCGCGGACCTGCTGCGCAGTCCGAATCGATTTGCGCCCGCGCAACGCCTGGGCCGATCCTTCGCCCTCTTCGGCGATGATCCGCTTGATCGAGGACAGGATGTCCTCCATCGACGTTTCGTTGCTGATATCGCCCATCGCAACCCTCATCTCTATCGCCTCTGAACGCTTAGCTGTCGGGGTTGGCGCGCGGCGTGTCAACGCCCTGCGTGGCGCGCGGGGCGCCGCCCTGCCGATTGGGGGCATCGATGCCCTGGGTCGGGGTGTACGGATTGGGGCTGCGCTGCAGCGACGGATCGAGTTCGCGGGTGACGACCGGGGTCTGCGCCGGGCTGTTCACCGTGCTGGGCGCGATCGGCACCGGCGCGGGATCGCCGCTCCAGTCCCAGATATTGTTGCGCACCCGGCTGTAATTGACCGTCGGATCGTAGAGCGCGCCACCGTCGAGGCCCAGATCGCGTGCCTCGGCCTTGCCCATCGCCGCCAGCAGCGCGAAGCCCGCGACATAGGCGTCGCGCCGGGCCGACACCAGCTGGACCTGCGAATTGAGCAGTTCCTGTTCGGCGTTCAGGATGTCAAGGATCGTGCGCGTGCCCACGCTGTTCTCGGCGCGAACGCCCTCCAGCGACAGGCGGTTCGCCGCGACCTGCACTTCCGACGACTGGATCACGCGCAGCGCCGACTGCCACGCGGCGAAGGCCGAGCGGGCGTCGGAAACGACGGTACGTTCGACCTGCGTCACCTGTTCGATCGCGGCGCCTTCCAGCGCCTGCGCCCGGCGAATCTGGGCGCTCGGACGGCCGCTCTGCCACAGCGGCAGGCTCATCTGCACGCCGACCTGCGCCTGACCGCCGTCCTGCTGCAACACGATGCCGTTCACCGACTCAGCCGATCCGAGGAAGCTGGTATAGCCGCCGCCACCGACCGCGCTGATCGTCGGCAGCCGGCTGGCGCGCGCCACGCTGACGTCGAACCCGGCGGCATCGCTGGTACGACGCGCGGCGATCAGCGCGGGATTGTTCGCAACCGCCACCCCGACCGCCGCATTGGGATCGACCGGCAGGTTGGGGAGCACCGGCGGCGTGTCGAGCGTCGCGGCCGGCGAACCGGTGGTCGCGACATAGTTTTCGCGGCTGCGGATCAGCGACGCTTCGGCATTGCGCAACTGCGCCTGCGCCGATGCCAGCCGTGCCTCCGACTGCGCAACGTCGGTGCGGGTCAGGTCGCCGACCTGGAACCGGTCCTTCGATGCCTGGAGGTTCACTTCCAGCACGCGGACATTCTGCTGGTTCAGCCGGACGATCGCTTCGTCGCGGATGACGTCATTATAGGCGGCGACGACCAGCGTGAAGACATTCGCCTCGGTGCTGCGCAGGTTGGCACGGCCGGCATCGACCCGCGCATCGGCGGCGCGGACATTGTTGCGCACCGACCCGCCGGCGAACAGCGACTGCGATACCTGCACCTGCACGGTGCCCTGGCGTGGGGCCTGGGTGAAGCCGCGGCTTGCCGGGGTGATGACGTTCTCGATCACCGAGCTCTGGGTCGTGACCTGCGGCAGGCCCTGCGAGCGCGCCAGCGGTACGCCCTCGTCGGTCGCGCGCAGGTTCGCCCGCGCGCCGGTCAGCTGCGGGTTGGTGGCATAGGCCCGCGCCAATGCCTCGCGCAGCGTTTCCGCATTCGCCGGCCCGGCCAGCAGCGCCAGCGCCGCGACTCCGGTAATGAACTTCCCCCCCCGCATATGTCCCTTACCTTGCGAACTGAAATGTCTTGGGCTTGGCGAAACCGGGCAGCTCGACGCAGCCGAGATCGGCAAAATCGACCAGCCCGAACCCGCCCTCGGTGCGACGGCCCAGTGCCAGCCGGGTCACGCCGCGATCGACGATGCCGGTGGTCAGCCGCCCGCCGGGGGCCAGCTGCGTGACGATCGCGTCGGGAACCGACTCCACGGCGCCGTCGATGACGATGACGTCATAGGGTGCACCCTGCGCCCAACCGGCATTGAGCGGTCCTTCGACCACCTCCACCGTCGCGTCCGCGATCGCGTCACGCGCGGCGGCGGCCAGCGCGGCATCCTCCTCCAGCGCCACGACCGAACCGGCCAGCCGGGCGAGCACGGCGGCGGCATAGCCCATGGCGGCCCCGACCAGCAGCACGCGGTCGGTCGGCTGCACTTCGGCGGCGGTCAGCAGGCGACCGGTAATCAGCGGCGGGTTGATCGCGCGGTCGCCACTGAGCGGCAGCGGTGCGTCGCGATAGGCGACCTCCGCCTGCGCGGGCGGCACGAAGACTTCGCGTGGCACCTCGCCCATCGCACTGACGACGCGCACGTCGCTGACGGCGCTGGTACGCAACTGGCTGACGACCATCGCATGGCGCATCGCATCGAAATCGGGACGGGTCGGGATCGAATCGGTCATGGTGCAATCCTGTCGCACAACTGTTTTAGCCGCGCAACACACATCGCGCGATCGCCGCTGTCTATCGCGACCGACGCCCGCCGCCAAGGATGCCTGCGGGGATAATTTGCATTCCGGCAGTTGACACCGGCGCGCGCGCCCCGCAAATGCCGCCTCCCACCGTATCGAGGCGCGATGGCGGAGTGGTGACGCAGAGGACTGCAAATCCTTGCACCCGGGTTCGATTCCCGGTCGCGCCTCCAACGGTAGTAACCTCCTTACATTGCCGGAAATTGCAACGGGGCCACCGCATCGCCGCAGCCCCGCGCAATCTTGTTCGCGTCCCGCTCAGGCGGCGAACTGATTCATCGTATTGTGCGCGCCGCCCGCCTTCAGCGCCGCCTCTCCGGCGAAATATTCCTTATGGTCGTCGCCGATATCCGACCCGCTCATATTCTGATGCTTCACGCAGGCGATACCCCGTCGGATTTCCTGGCGCTGCACCCCCTTCACATAACCAAGCATCGCCGCATCGCCGAAATAGTCGCGCGCCAGATTATCGGTGCTGAGCGCCGCCGTGTGGTAGGTCGGCAGGGTGATGAGGTGGTGGAAGATGCCGGCGCGCGCGCTCGCATCCCGCTGGAAGGTACGGATCTTCTCGTCGGCCTCCTGCGCCAGTTCCGACGCGTCATAGTCGACACTCATCAGCTTCGCCCGGTCATAGCCCGACACGTCGCGCCCTTCCTCGACCCAACGGTCGTACACCTGCTGGCGGAAATTCAGCGTCCAGTTGAAGCTGGGCGAATTATTGTAGACCAGCTTGGCGTTCGGCACGACCGCACGGATGCGGTCGACCATCGATGCGATCTGTTCGATATGCGGCTTCTCGGTCTCGATCCACAGCAGGTCGGCGCCATTCTGGAGCGAAGTGATGCAGTCCAGCACGCAGCGATCCGCACCGGTCCCCTCGCGGAACTGGAACAGGTTCGACGCCAGTCGCTTCGGCCGCACCAATTGCCCGTCGCGCTCGATCACCACATCGCCGCGCAGCGCGGAAACGTCATCGACCGGCTCGCAATCGAGGAAGGCATTATACTGGTCGCCCAGATCGCCCTTCGCGGTCGAATAGGCGATCTGCTTGGTCAGCCCAGCGCCCAGCGAATCGGTCCGGGTAACAATGATGCCGTCCTCGACGCCCAGTTCGAGGAAGGCGTAGCGGCAGGCGCGGACCTTCGCGAGAAAATCCTCGTGCGGAACGGTGACCTTGCCGTCCTGATGGCCGCACTGTTTTTCGTCGCTGACCTGGTTCTCGATCTGCAACGCGCAGGCTCCGGCCTCGATCATCTTCCTGGCGAGCAGGTAGGTCGCCTCGGCATTGCCGAAGCCCGCATCGATATCGGCGATGATCGGCACGACATGGGTTTCATACTGATCGATCGCGTTGCTCAGCCGCTGCGCCTCGACGGCATTGCCCTCGGCCCGCGCCCCGTCGAGGTCGCGGAACAGCATCCCCAACTCGCGCGCATCGGCCTGTTTCAGGAAGGTGTAGAGTTCGGCGATCAGCGCGGGCACGCTCGTCTTCTCATGCATCGACTGGTCGGGCAGCGGACCGAACTCGCTGCGCAGGGCCGCGACCATCCAGCCCGACAGATAGAGGTAGCGCCCCTTGGTCGTGCCAAAATGCTTCTTGATCGAGATGATCTTCTGTTGCGCGATGAAGCCGTGCCAGCACCCCAGCGACTGGGTGTAGGCCGCCGGATCGGCATCATAGGCCGCCATGTCGCGCCGCATGATGCCGGCGGTGTAGCGGGCGATGTCGAGGCCGGTGAGGAAGCGGTTCTGCAACCGCATCCGCGCGACGGCGTCTGCATCGATGCCGTCCCAGGTGCCGCGATGCTGCTGGATCAGCGATGCGGCACGGGCCGCCTGTTCTTGATAGGTCATGGTCGGTCCTTCTGTACGGACGGCACGGGGCGACCACCGGCGACGAAGCGGTCGCGCCGGCGGGGCGTGGTCGGGATGGTGGACGATGCGCGGTGCCAGCCCGCGCGGTGCTCAGCTTAGTCGGCCGAGGCGATGGTAGAGGTTGGAGAATTTCGACGACCGCGGCTCTTCCGCAATCTGCCGGACATAGGCGCCGACGGCTTCCTTCAGCAGGCCGAAATCCTCGGTCGAGAAAACCGCGCGGCTGCGTTGCGGCTCGTTGGTCATGCGTCACACCCTTTCGCGGGTGGCGAACCATTCGCCACCGATGTCAGGTAAGGAACATGACAGGATGGCCCACGTAAACGCACCGAATGCCCGGAACAGTGTCGCGACGTCGTCGCGAACCGCTCCGGGCATTGTTAGTTTGTAACGATTTTACAAATTCAGGACGCTGCCCGCTCCCAATCGGGTTTCAGGACGACCTTGGTGCAGCTGTTCTGCTCGTCATGGAATTTCCGATACCCCTCCGGCGCATTCTCCAGCGCCATCCGGTCGGAGATCATGAAGGTCGTGTCGATCTTGTCCTCCATGATCGCGCTGAGCAACCCGGGCAGGTAGCGCTGGACATGGGTCTGCCCGGTCTTCAGCGTCAGCCCCTTCTCCATGATCGATCCGAACGGGAATTTGTCGATCAGCCCGCCATAGACACCGGGCACCGAGACGCGCCCGCCCTTGCGACAAGCGACGATCGCCTGCCTGAGCGCATGCGGTCGGTCGGTGCCGAGAAAGGTCGATGCCTTGATCTGATCGACGATATTGTCGACGAACATGCCGTGACTTTCGAGGCCGACGCTGTCGATTACTGCGTCCGGTCCGATCCCGCCGGTCATCGTCATCAGCGCGTCGTAGATATCAGTTTCCTCGAAGTTGAGGACTTCCGCCCCCAGCCCCTTGGCCAGCGCCAGCCGGTGCGGGAAGTGATCGATCGCGATCACCCGGTGCGCGCCCATCAGCAGCGCCGACTGGATCGCGAACAGCCCGACCGGGCCACAGCCCCACACCGCGACGATGTCGCCGTCCTCGATATCGGCATTTTCCGCCGCCATCCATCCGGTCGGCAGGATGTCGGACAGGAACAGTACCTTCTCGTCCTCGATGCCATCGGGGATCACGATCGGCCCGACATCGCTAAACGGCACGCGGACATATTCCGCCTGCCCCCCCGGATAGCCGCCGGTCATGTGGCTGTAGCCGAACAGCGCCGATCCGACCTGCCCCCACAATTCCTGAGCAATGTCCTGATTGTCGGCCGGATTGCCGTTGTCGCAGCCCGAATATTGCTGCTTCGAACAATGATAACAGCTGCCGCACGCGATGACGAAGGGCACAACGACGCGCTGCCCCTTCTTCAACGTCGATTTGGGGCCGGTCTCGACCACCTCGCCCATGAATTCATGGCCGAGGATATCGCCCGCCTTCATCGTCGGGATATAGCCGTCGTACAGGTGAAGGTCCGACCCGCAGATCGCGGTCGAGGTGATCTTGATGATCGCATCGCGCGGGTTGATGATCTCGGGATCGGGAACAGTATCGACGCGGACGTCGTGCTTGCCGTGCCAGGTAAGTGCGCGCATCGCCGGCTCCTTATGATTTGGGTTCGCGGTTGGGGGGCGTGGTCGTCGCGATCTCGCCGGTTTCCATCAGCTGCTTGAACCGGCGCAGGTCGCGCCGCGCCTGAATCGCCGGTTCCTGCTGCGTCACCTTGGCGACCAGCTTGCCGACGATGCCCGCGGGCGGGGAATAGGCGATCATCGCCGTAACCACCGTCCCTCGCGAAGGGCCGGCGTCCGCGAAGGAAACCCAGCCGCTGTTCGGCACGTCGGCCTCTTCGGCACGCCAGCCGATGCGCTGGTCCGGCACATCCTCGGTCACGACGGCGTCCCATTCGTAGGTGCCGTTGGGACCGGCCACGCGCCAATGCGATCGCTCGCGGTCGATGACATCGATGCCCTCGACATTCAGCATGAAGCTGGCAAGGTTCCCGAAGTCCCGCCAATAGGCGTAGAGTTCGGATGCGGGCCGTTTAATCGTGACCGCGACGCCGGAAACCGACGATTCGCCCTCCGGCGCCGCGTGACCGCGTTCCTCCCGGTCTTTCGATGTGAAGGCGGGTCCGTCGTCCCGCTCGATGTCGCCGGGCAGTTCGGCTTGGGCCATGGCGATGCTCTCCCGTCCGCCGGGCCAGTGGCCCGACTGGTTGATCCATGATAAGCTATTGATCGAACATTATTTTATGTTCGAAGTAGCCCCAACCTACGGGTTCACCCGCTGTTCCATGGCCGACCGCGCTTTTCGCCGCGAACAGCCCGGATTTGCAGACGGGCCGCATCGCGCTACACGCCGCGCCATGCACGGTGCCCCGCTCACGCTCCACAATTCGCTGACGCGCAGTACGCAGCGTTTCGAACCGCTCGACCCGGCAAAGGGCGTCCGCGTCTATTCGTGCGGCCCGACGGTCTACAACTATGCCCATATCGGCAATCTGCGCGCCTATGTGTTCACCGACACGCTCAGCCGCGTGCTGCGATGGAAGGGCTATCCGCTCACCCATGTCATCAACATCACCGATGTCGGCCATCTGACGTCCGACTCCGATGCCGGCGATGACAAGATGGAAGCGGCGGCCAAGGCCCGCGCCCAGTCGATCTGGGACATCGCCGCCCATTATACGCAGGCATTCAAGCGCAATCTGCGCGACCTCAACATCGACGATCCCACCCGCTGGTCGGTCGCGACCGACCATATCGCGGAGATGATCGCCTTCGCCGAACGGATCGCGCCGGAGCATTGCTACGAGATCGACAGCGGGCTCTATTTCGACAGCACCACCGTTCCCCATTACGGCGCACTCGCCGGCGGGCAGGACGATGCCGGCGAAGGCCGCATCGATCCCGTCGCCGGCAAGCGCCATCCACAGGATTTCGCGATCTGGCGCAAGACTCCGGCGAGCGAGAGCCGCCAGATGGAATGGAATTCGCCGTGGGGGAAGGGTGCGCCCGGCTGGCACCTCGAATGCTCGGTCATGAGCATCAGATATCTCGGCGCGCCGTTCGACATCCACACCGGCGGCATCGACCACCGCGAGATCCACCATCCGAACGAGATCGCCCAGAACCAGGCCTATTGCGGCTGCGCCGACAGTGGTGCGGCGTTCTGGATGCACAACAACTTCCTCGTCGAACGATCGGGCAAGATGTCGAAGTCGAAGGGCGACTTCACCACGCTCCAGACGCTGATCGACGGCGGCGTGCATCCGCTCGCCTACCGGCTGATGTGCCTGTCGGCGCAGTATCGCTCGGAACTGGAATTTTCGCCTGACAATCTGCTGGCGGCGCTGACCCGGCTGAAGCGACTGGTGATGACCGTCGCAGCGCTGCGCAGCCGTGCGAGCGGCGACGGCGATGCGGCCAAGGCGGCGGCCTATCGCGAGCGGCTCGATGCGGCTGTGTCCGACGACCTCAACACGCCGCGCGCCCTGCCGGTGCTTGACGAACTGCTCGCCGACAAGAAGCTGACGCCCGCCGACCGCCTCGCCGCGCTCGCCGACTTCGACGCGGTGCTCGGGCTCAGCCTCGCCACCCTCGACCGCGCCGACCTGCGCGTCCGCCCGGCCGATGCTACGATCGACGCTGCGACGATCGAGTCGCGGCTGGCCGACCGCAAGGAAGCCCGTGCTGCCAAGGATTTCGCCGCGAGCGACGCGATCCGCGACGAACTGATGGCGGCGGGGGTCGAGGTCATGGACGGCGACCCGCTCGGCTGGGATTGGCGCCCGACGCTGACCTAGCCGCCCCTCACCCCGGCCTTGAGCCGGGGTAACGCTTCTTCCTCGACGGGCGGTAGGACGCGCGCCCGGATCATATATCGGCCGGAGGTTCACCAACCTGCCCTAACCCCTTGCTCCCGGCCCCGCTTCGCCTTCATACCCCTGCCCGCGAATCATCGGGGGTCGATATGCGGGGACAGGTGCTGGGCGTTGATCGGAACGGACGCGAAGGGCGTATCGCCGGCGACGATGGACAGCGTTACTGGTTCGAACCCGACGACTGGTCCGACCGGATCGGCCCGGCAGTCGGCGCGCAGGTGGATTTCGAGGTCTCGAACGGTCGCGCGCTGCGCATCTACCATGTGCCGGGCACCGTCGCGCCGCGCCCCGCCCCCGATCCGGCCCGCCGGCGTCCGCGCAAGGACAAGGTCGCGGCCGTGCTGTTCGCCTTCTTCCTCGGCACGCTCGGCGTCCACCGCTTCTATCTCGGTCGCACGGGGTCGGGCATCGTCATGCTGCTGCTCAGCTGCACGCTGGTCGGGCTTTTCGTCACCGGGCCGTGGGCGCTGATCGACGCGATCCGCTACCTCGTCATGGACCATGAGGAATTCCAGCATCGCTATGGCTGATCGAAGCGGTCGATCGGGGCGATGAACCTTTCCTTCATTGCGCGAACGGTCCGTTTCGCGCATGGGAATTGCCCGAACCGACTTGGATGGAATGTGACATGGCCGCAATCTGGGCCCCCGACAGCTGGAAATCCGCCGAAGCGCGCCAGCTCCCGACCTATCCCGACGCACAGGCGCTCGATGCCGCGACCGCGCAGCTCGCCAGCTATCCGCCGCTCGTCTTTGCCGGCGAAGCGCGCAACCTGACCGCCGAACTGGCGCAGGTGGCGGAGGGGAAGGCGTTCCTGCTGCAGGGTGGCGATTGCGCCGAGAGCTTTGCCGAATTCCATCCGAATTACATCCGCGACACCTTCCGCGTCATCCTCCAGATGGCGGTGGTGCTGACCTTCGCGTCGAAGCTGCCGACGGTGAAGGTCGGGCGCATGGCTGGACAGTTCGCCAAGCCGCGCTCGGCCGATACCGAAACGGTCGATGGCGTCGAACTGCCCAGCTATCGCGGCGACAATATCAACGACATCGCCTTCACCGCCGAAGGCCGCGTGCCCGATCCGCAACGGATGATCCGCGCCTATTCGCAGGCGGCGGCGACGCTCAACCTGCTGCGCGCCTTCGCGACCGGCGGCTATGCGAACCTGCATCAGGTGCATCGCTGGACCCATGACTTCATGGGCCGGTCGCCTTGGGCCAAGAAATATGCCGATGTCGCCGACCGTATCGGCGAGGCGCTCGACTTCATGGCGGCATGCGGCATCGATGCCGACAGCGTGCCGCAGCTGAAGGCGACCAGCTTCTACACCAGCCACGAAGCGCTGCTGCTGCCCTACGAGCAGGCGCTGACCCGGCAGGATTCACTGACCGGCGACTGGTACGACACCTCGGCGCATTTCCTGTGGATCGGCGACCGCACCCGCTTCGACGGATCGGCGCATGTCGAATTCCTGCGCGGCATCGGCAATCCGATCGGCATCAAGTGCGGCCCGACGCTCGAGCCGGACGCGCTGCTGCGCATGCTCGACACGCTCAACCCGAACCGCATCGCCGGACGGATGACGTTGATTACGCGCTATGGTCACGACAAGATCGAAGCCGGACTGCCCAAGCTGGTCCGCGCGGTGCAGCGCGAAGGGCACAAGGTCGTGTGGTCGTGCGACCCGATGCACGGCAACACGGTGAAGGCGACGACCGGCTACAAGACGCGGCCGTTCGACCGCATCCTTGCCGAAGTGCGCGGCTTCTTTGCCGTGCACCGTGCGGAAGGCAGCCATGCCGGCGGCATCCATGCCGAAATGACCGGGCAGAACGTCACCGAATGCACCGGCGGCGCGATCGCGGTCACCGAACAGGCGCTGGCCGATCGCTATCACACCCACTGCGACCCGCGCCTCAACGCCGGGCAGAGCCTCGAACTGGCATTTCTGCTGGCCGAGATGCTCAACGACGAGATGGCGGAGCGCCGCAAGGTAGCGGCGTAACCCCACCGTCATCCCGGCCTGTTTCAGGCTGACGAGAGCGACCGGTTTCGGCCTCTCCTTCGTCATTCCCGCGAAGGCGGGAATCCATTGCCGCTACCGTTTCGGCTTAGAACGAACTGCTGGCGCGTATGGATTCCCGCCTTCGCGGGAATGACGGACAATAGATTTACTCCAACCCCACCAACACCTTGTCGACGGTAATCGGATACTCCCGAACCCTCACCCCACAGGCATTGTACACCGCGTTCGCGACCGCCGCGCCGACGCCGCAAATGCCCAGCTCGCCCGCGCCCTTCGCCTTCATCGGCGACGAATAAGGGTCTGTCTCGTCAAGGAACACGACTTCCTGATGCGGAATATCGGCATGGGTCGGGACATGATATTCGGCGAGGTCGTGATTGATGAACCCGCCCAGCCGCGGATCGACGACCAGTTCCTCGGTCAACGCCGCGCCCACGCCCATCGTCATCGCGCCCAATATCTGGCTGCGTGCTGCCTTCGGGTTCAGTATGCGTCCGGCGGCAAAAACGCCCAGCATCCGGCGGACGCGAACCTCCGCGGTATCGGCGTCGACGCCGACCTCGACGAAATGCGCGCCGAAGGTCGCCTGCACGAACTTCTTCGTCAGGTCGCCGAACTCGATCCGGTCCTCAACCTCGATTCCCGCACCGCCCGCCGCCTCGCCCAGCGCGACCGACTGGTTGCCCGACCACACCCGGCCCTCGGCGAAGCGCGCCGTCGCGGGGTGGAACCCGACCGCCTCGGCGATCCGGTCGCGTAGCCCCACGCAGGCGGCGTAGACCCCCGCCGTCGAGCTGTTCGCACCAAACTGCCCCCCCGACCCCGCGGACACCGGGAAGCTCGATTCGCCCAGCCGGACCGTCACCTGATCCAGCTCGACGCCCAGCATCTCGGCGGCGGTCTGCGCCAGGATCGTATAGCTGCCGGTGCCGATATCGGTCATGTCGGTCGTGACCGTCACCCGGCCATCGCCGGCAATCCCGACCCGCGCCGCCGACTTCAACACCATGTTGCCGCGATACGCCGCCGCCATGCCCACGCCCACCAGCCAGCGCCCCTCACGTCGCCGGCCCGGAACCGGATTACGCTCGCGCCATCCGAAACGCTCTGCCCCCTCGCGCAGGCACCCGATCAGATCGCGGTGCGAAAAGCGGCGCTCGGGCTTTTCCGGGTCGACCTGCGTATCGTTCAGCACGCGCAGTTCGACCGGGTCGATCGCCAGCTTTTCGGCAAGCTCGTCCATCGCCGCTTCGATCGCCATCATCCCGACAGCCTCGCCCGGCGCCCGCATCGCGCTGGATTCGGGCAGGTTCAGCTCGGCGAGCCATTCGACCACCCGACGATTCGGCGCGGCATAGAGCTGCCGCGTCTGCGCGCCGGCACCCTCCGGACTGCCGCCGGGCAGATCGCCCGACCAGCTTTCATGCGCGATCGCCTGCAACCGCCCGTCTGCCGCCGCGCCCAGCCATAGTCGCTGGATCGTCGACGACCGGTGCGTGGTGTTGTTGAACATTTGTGGCCGGGACAGCACAACCTTGACCGGCCGCCCAACCTGCCGCGCGGCGACGGCAGCCAACACCGCATCGGCACGGACCCACAGCTTACCGCCGAAGCCGCCACCGACATGATGCGCGACGATCCGCACCTTGTCCTTCGGCATCTTCAATATTTTCGCCATGTCGCGTGCCGCCCAGTCGACCATCTGGTTCGCGGTCCACAGCGTCAGCGCGTCACCCTCCCACGCCGCGATCGACGCGTAAGGCTCCATCATCGCGTGGGCATGATCGGGCGTGGTGTAGGTCGCATCGACCTGCACCGGCGCATCGGCAAAGGCACGGTCGAAATCGCCATGTCCGTTCGACCGGAACGGCTTGTCCGCCCCGCGCGCGGCCGCGTCCGCCAGATCGAAGGCACCGTCCGCCGCCGAATAGTCGACCTGTACCAGCTTCGAAGCCGCGCGTGCCGCCTCGAAACTTTCGGCCACTACCAAAGCCACCGCCTGGCCGAGTTGATCGACCTGCGGCCCGGCAAGCATCGGCACCTTGTGATCCTCGCCGATACCCAGCGGCCCGGCATTCTCGTGTGTCACCACCGCCAGCACGCCCGGCGCTGCCAAGGCGTCCGCCGCGTCGATCGACACGATTCGCCCGGTCGCGATCGTCGTGCCGACGACCACGCCATAGACCTGCCCCGCCACCGCGAACTCGGCGGCATAGGTTGCCCGTCCGCTGACCTTCAACGGCCCTTCGATCCGATCGGTCGGCCGTCCCAGCACCCGCATCGCATCGGTCGGGTTGGCGCCGGCGGCTTCGGTGAACTTCATGGCGCTACTTCCTATTTCCGTCCGAACAGCTTCTCGATATCGCCATGCGCCAGTTTGATCCACGTCGGTCGACCATGGTTGCACTGGCCCGAATGCGGCGTGACCTCCATCTCGCGCAGCAGGGCGTTCATCTCGACCACCGACAACACCCGCCCGGCGCGAACCGATCCATGACACGCCATGGTCGCCGCGACATGGTCGATCCGCTCTTTCAGCGACAGCGCGGCATCATGCGCGCGGATTTCGTCGGCAAGGTCGGTGACGAGGCCGATGACGTCGCCCTGCCCCAGCATCGCCGGCACGGCACGCACCAGCATCGCGCGCGGGCCGAACCGTTCCACCTCCAGTCCGAATTCGGCGAGTTCCTCCGCCTTGTCCTCCAGCGCGTCGCACGCGATCTCGTCCAGCTCGACCACTTCGGGGATCAGCAGCGCCTGCCGTGCCACGCCGCCCGTCGCCATTGCCGCCCGCATCCGCTCCAGCACCAGCCGTTCGTGCGCGGCATGCTGGTCGACCAGCACCAGCCCGTCCTCGGCCTCCGCCACGATATAGCTTCGCGCGACCTGCCCGCGCGCCGCGCCCAGCGGAAATTCCGTCGAGGCCGGCGGAGGCTCGACGGCCACCTCAGCGCGCGCCTGGGGCGGCGGCGCGAAGAACGTCGGACGCTTGTCGTGAAAGGCGAAGCCCGGGGACACGCTCGTCTCGGCAAGCGGCGGCAACGGCATTGCCGGGGCCGTCACCGGCGCCACCGGCTCGGTCGTCCATGCCGCCATCGCATCGGCGGCGGGACGCTGCACCGCGCGAAACCCCGCCTCGTCGAGTGCGCGCCGCAAGCCACCGACGATCAGCCCGCGCGCCGCCGCCGGATCGCGAAAGCGCACCTCGGTCTTGGCCGGATGGACGTTGACGTCGATAAGGTCGGGATCGACATCGAGGAACAGCGCGACCACCGCATGCCGGTCCCGCGCCAGCATTTCGGCATAGGCACCGCGCACCGCGCCCGACAGCAGGCGGTCCTTCACCGGCCTGCCATTGACGAACAGATATTGATGGTCCGCGACGCCCCGGTGGAAGGTCGGCAGCCCGGCGACGCCGCCCAGCCGCATCCCTTCGCGTTCCCAGTCGAGCCCGACCGAGTTCATCGCCAGCGCGCGATCGGTCAGCGCCGCGACGCGTTCCGGCCGCGATTCGCCCGCCTGCACGCCCAATATCCGGCGCCCGTCATGTTCGAGGGTGAAAGCGATATCGGGTCGCGCCATCGCCAGTCGCCGCACCTGATCGACACAGGCCGCGAATTCCGACCGGGGCGAGCGCAGGAACTTGCGCCGCGCCGGCACGCGGGCGAACAGCCCCTCGACCCGAATGCGCGTGCCCGGCGGGACCGCGGCGGGGCGATCCTCGACCACCTCACCATTGTCGACGGTGCGCAGCCACCCCTCCGCCCCGGCCGGGCGGCTCTCGATCGACAGGCACGCGACACTGGCAATCGACGGCAACGCTTCGCCGCGAAAACCCAACGTCGTGACCGCTTCGATCCGGTCGTCGGGCAGCTTGGAGGTCGCATGCCGTTCCAACGCGAGCGCCATGTCGGCCGGCCCCATGCCGCAGCCATCGTCGCTAACCTCGATCAAATCGATGCCCCCGCCCGCCAGGCGGACGAGGATGCGGCCGGCGCCGGCGTCGATCGCGTTCTCGACCAGTTCTTTCAGCGCGGAAGCGGGGCGTTCCACCACTTCTCCCGCAGCGATGCGGTTGACTAGATGCTCGGGCAGACGGCGTATTGACATGGGGGTCGCTCTAGCCCAAGCGGCGCCATCCCGCGACCCGCTTCCGCCATCTGGCAACCGACTGGAACCCCGGTCGGACGGGTCGAGGTACAAGCTGCGAACCGCCGCGTCGGGACACGCGGATAAGGACGGAAGTATCGATGGCCTTCTCGCGTTTCTTCAAGTTCATGTCG